>CAYJTX010000357.1:0-4078 GCA_964372615.1 uncultured Bacteriovoracaceae bacterium
GATGACGTGACGGCCGGGATTGGCGCGGGGGGAGTCTCGGCGATCAGCTACGCCTTCCTGAAGCAGTACCGGGCGACCTCCGGGAGGAACTACTGGTAGGTTTGGCAGGTGTGTAAAAAATAGGCGGTTCCTAATTTTTTTAGTTGGGTATTCATCCTATAAATCTTTCCGAATCCTAAAACTTAAATCTTTTCAAAGGGTAGGTCTTGGCATACCCACTGCACAGTGCATCGCGTTAATTTCCGAGCTCCACCCCTTGGGGCTCGCAAGAATGGCCGGAGACGGATGCGGCGAAGACAGGTGGGACAGCAGCTTCTGAACGGGATTTTGGTTGTGGCGATTGTCGCAGCTCCCGCGCTCGTTCAGGCCGCTGATGTCCCCAAGCCCGAGAAGCGCTGGGGCCTCACGACGATCGCCGACATTTCCTCGAATCTTCAGGAGTGGGGAACTCCCAAGAGCGTGATCAGCACGAGCTTCTGGCTCGTTCCTTCCTACAAGCTTTCCTCGAAGTTCAGCGCGGGCCTGATCCTGATCCTTTCCAAGGATCTCACGGGCGAGCGGCAGGCGTCGCTCGCGCGAAGCGACCTGACGTCGTCCTGGACCGGCACGCAGCTGAATCCTTTCCTCAAGCTCACGGCCGCCGGTTCTCTTCGCCTTCCCCTCGCGAAGGACCAGCGCAGCCGCCAGTCTCTCATCACCTCCGTGCGGCTCGCGCCGAAGCTCGGCTTCGACCTGGAGCGTGCGGGCCTCAAGGGAGTCACGGGCTTCTACGAGATCGCGGGCGTCCGGTACTTTCACGAGTACGACACCACGACCGAGGGCAAGTCCAATAGCCGCTGGGCGAACTCGCACTGGCTGAGCGCGAGCTACGCGTTCACGGACAAGCTCTCTTTCTCGTCGGCCTTCGTGTGGACCGCCGCCTGGACCTACAGCGGCAACCAGAGGAACACGTTCAAGTTCGACGAAGCCCTCGACTACCAGATCAACGAGAAGCTAGGAGTGGGCATCGGGATCTCAAACGAGGGTAACCCCCTCAAGGCCAACGGGCAGGATTCGAACATCGCTTTGATCGACGGACAGACGTCGTCGATCTACGGGTCAGTGACTTACGTATTTTGATGGATGGTGGTGATGATATGCGGAAACAGGAAGTGATCTTCAATTTCAGCAGAACGATGGCAGTCGCGCTCTCGATCACGGCCCTGACGGCCTGTACGAAGACCCGCGAGGCATCCTTTCCGGACGGTCAGGGCACCGACATCTTCGAGAAGTCGCTCTTCACCGATGCCCGCATCGAGGTGGGCACCGCCGACCAGGCGGCCGCCGTCTCCGACCGCGCGAGCGTGCGGGTGGCGGGCGAGCGCGAGCGGGCTCCGGTCGCGACCGTGGATGCTCCCGAGGCGCTCAAGCCGATGTTCAAGGATCTCGAGATCAGCGGCCCGCGCGGCTCGCGCCACGGCGTGCAGCTCCGCCTCGACAGAAAGTTCGTCACGGCCTACCGCGTGGCGCCGGCCTCCGACGAGCTCAGCGCGCAGGAGCGCCAGCTCGCGGTTCGCGAGGGCGAGTCGCGGCTCCTCGTTCCGATGTTCCAGCTCGCCGTAAAGGGTTACGGCACCATCGTCCGCGTGAAGAACGACCTGGGCGAGGAGACGACCACTCAACGCCTGGAGCCCACCGAGTGGGCCGACGCCACTCACGTGCAGGTAACGGTCCGCGCTTCCGAGCGCACCGAAGTCGCTCCGTCCGCCGAGGACTCCGAGCAGGTCTTCGTCCGTGACCGCATCGACGGGCGCGTGATGCGCCGGGATACGTTCCGGTCCACGTTCGACGTATCTCTCGGCCTGGACGACAACGCCGTCGTCGTCACCCGGATCGACGGATCGAACCTGAACGTCTACGAAGCCACGACCATCTCGGCGCTTCCGGCTGGCCTGCGCGGCCGCGTGCCTTCGGCGGGCGCCCCGGGCAGCGAGCTCGTGCGGTGCTCTGACGCCGTTCTGGGCGAGCTTCGGGCGCTCGATGCGCGCGAGAGCTCGGAAATGCCTGCGATCGCCGCCTCGGCCGATGCCTCGCAGTGCGTGCTCGTGCTCCGGTACCGCGTCGCCGCTCCGGCGGTCGCTGCCCGGCGCTCGGTCGACGGAGACGGAATCGCGACCTCTTCGGTCGCGTACCACGAGGTGCCCGCGGCCTCGAGCTCGATCATTCGCATCACCCGGAACTCGCGCCCGGCCGCTCACTACATCACGGGCGACTCCGCGAGCCATCTCTCGGACGACCTCGTCCGGGTTGCTGACATGAGCACGGGCGAGTTTCTGATGCGCCGTACGCTGCAGGACAGCCCGAATGCGTTCGACTATACCTTCGCCGGCGCCTCGGGCCCGCTCGAGATCGTCCGGTTCCGCTTCATCGGCGGCGCCGTTCAGGTCATCCGCTCCCGGCCCCTGCTCGAGGGCGCAGGTTCGACCTCGGTCGACAACGAGCTGCTGATGTCCTTCTCGGCGCGCTACTTCCGAGAGGAGCGCACGGACACCGACGGGTCTCCTCTGGCGAATCCTCGCTTCGTTCCGGTCGAGCACAACAGCTCAGACAACCTGGTCGCGATGGTCGACTGGGCGAGCAACAGCATGCCCAACGTCTCCTCACCCCTCGACTACTACTACCTCGAGGAGTGCTTTGATGGGGCCCGTTCGCGGACGGCGAGTGAAGTCGACCGCAGGCTCGAGAGTGGTCACCTCAACTTCACCGTGACGACCACCTACCCGGGCAGCCGCTCGCAGGACTGCGCCGGCATCTACAGCGCCGGCTACTTCGACAGCGTTCAGTCGAACTTCACCTTCGCCGAGCGCATGTCGTTCATGCGCTACGCCGGGGGCGCTGAAACGCCGCTGTTGAGCGTTCCTTACGAGGCCCAGAAGCGCCTCGGATTCGGCCTCTTCACCTACCGCAAGACGGTGCCGAACGGCTTCGGCGCCACGGGCGTCGACGGCACGGAGATCCCGCTCGCGGCGATCTTCGACCTGCGCGCCGGGCAGAAGATCTCCTACGTGCTCGCCGGCCTGCCGGAAGGCGGCTCGGCCGAGGAGCGTGAGACCCGCGAATGGGTCATCCAGGCGACCCGCGAAGTCATCGCGGACTGGAACCAGGCGTTCCGACGGGCCCTGAACGGCACGACCCTCGCGCGCACCGACGACTACGTCGAGCTGAAGGTCGAGGGCGTCGACATCGAGCCCCGCAAGCTCGGCGATCTCGAGCGCAACTACGTCTACTACGTGCAGAAGCGCACGGAGGCTTCGATCATCGGCCTGGGCGGCGCGCACTCCAACCCGCGCTCCGGCAAGGTCGAGGCGGCCTCCGTCTTCCTGTACGGCGGCAATATCCGCTCCGGCATCGAGAGCATGCTCCAGGCCGACGAGGCCTTGAAGGCATACCTGACGGCGACCACGCCGACGGCTCCCGCGAGCTCCTCTTCCGCTTCGGGCGGTGGTTCGGGCGGAGGCTCTCCGAGCGGCTCCGTGAGCGACTCCAACCCGGCGGCAGCACTACGCGCGACGCTGGCGACGATTCGTCCGGACGTGGCGACCCCTGCCAGCCGCTCCATGCTCAGTCAGGGCGTGACGGCCGAGCCTTCGGCGACAATGGGAATCGCCCGGTTCCGCGAAGACGCGCGCAAGCTCACGGAGCTGCGCGGGCGCACCCCGCGCGAGCGCGAGGCAGCGGCTCAGGACCTGGCTCGGGGGCTTCGCCCCGAGGAGGCCGCGTTCCACGAAGCATATCAGACAGCCATCCGCGAGAAGAAGGTCGCCGATCCGGCCCGGATGGAGCAGCTCTTCGTCGAGAGCCAGCTCCGGCACCTGGGCAGCTCGTCCGATCCCGCGGTCGCCGGAAGGCTTCGCGCCGAGGCCAAGCGCCTGGGTTCGATCTCCCGCCTGCGTTCGAGGCTCGAGGGCGCCAACATCTGCGTGCACGAGCTCGCCGAGCAGGCGTCCTCCGTTCTCGCGGCCTCCTCCGAGGGAATGACCCCCCACCAGATCGAGGTGGGCGTGTACAAGTCGACTCTGGCGCACGAGATCGGGCATAA
>CAYJTX010000358.1:0-4063 GCA_964372615.1 uncultured Bacteriovoracaceae bacterium
ACCCCCTTTTCACCCGATTTTCTGAGAGTAAAGAGCTCCTTGGGCTCTTCGACCGCGCCGGTTCCGGACGCAAGAAAGCGATCCCGGCGCCGGAGAGCCAGATCCCAATCCCCGAGCTCGGCGGCGAGGTCTCCCACGGGGTCCTCGCTCTCAGGAAGCTCGCGCAGCACCCGTTCCACCTCGACCCACGGATGGGTCGGCCGCGCCGAGAAGAGCCGGTCGGCGACCGGCATCCCGTACACGCAGTACTCCGTGCACCGCCCGCAGCCCGTGCAGTCGTAGAGGGGCCAGAGCTGGCCGAGTGAGCGAACTCGGTCGGGCCATCGCTCCTCCTTGTGAAGCAACGACATCTTCGCGCGAGGAGTGACCGCGTCGTTGCCGCTCGCCACCGCCGTGGGGCACGAGAATCGGCACATCTCCGGGCAGTAGGCGCAGACCACCGGATCCGTGGGATCGCCGCCCGGAAACCGCAGCAACGTGGCGTGGATCGCCTTCTTAGAGGCCCATTTTAGCGGGATTGAAACGATTTTCGGGATCGAAGCCACGTTTCACCTTCTCGAAGATACCGACCCAGGAGCCCTTCTCACGCCTCATCCATGCGTTCTTCTGCGTGCCCACCCCGTGGTGATGACTCAGCGTCGCGCCCGCCCCGTGGGCCGCGGCCAGGATGTTCTCCCAGAGGGTGTCGTACTTCTCCGCCGAGCTTCCAGTCGCTCCCGCGTGCCCGACCACCGTGAAGTAGATGTTCGCCCCCGTGTGATAAAAATGACTGAGGTGGGCGAGCACGATCCCCAGGCCGACCTTCGCGCCCTTGACGGCGTCGTAGACCGCGACCAGGCGATCCCAGGTCGCGGCGATCTCGAAGGTATCGAGGATCATCCGGCTGTGGCTCAGGATGAGCTGCTGCCGATAGGAGACGTCGTAGCGGTGCTTCCACCAGTGCTGGGCCAGCGTCGGCCCCAGGTGCGTCACCCCGAGACTGGATCCCACCCGAATCGCCTCCGCAGCCTCGGCCGAAGCGAGCGGCGCAGGACCTTCGAAAATAGCCACGATCGCGGCGCCCCCGGGAAACCCGGCCTCCTTGAGCGCCTCAGAATTCAGCGCGAGCGAAGTCTCCAAGGGATCGTAGATACGCAGGCAGGACGGGCGCAGGCCCTGCTGCATCAGCTGGCGGGCGAACTCCATCGCCGAATAAACGTCGGCGGCCGCGAAGCCCATCATCTGCCGGGCCGCGGGCTCGGGGTGAATCTGGAGGCAAGCGGCGGTGAAAAAGCAGAGCGTGCCCTCGGAGCCGAGCAGGAGCTGAGTCCAGTCCGGTCCCATCGCGCTCCGGGGCGCGCGACCCGTCTCCAGGATCTCTCCGTCCGGCAGCACGACCTCGAGCGAGAGCACCATGTCCTCGATCTTCCCATACTTGGTGGAGAGCTGCCCCGCCGAGCGCGCCGCGAGGTATCCCCCCAGGCTGCTGCAGTAGATGGACGAGGGAAAGTGTCCGAGCGTCAGTCTCTCCTGGTTGAGGTGACGCTCGAGATTTTCACCGAGAATCCCCGCCTCCGCCCAGACCGTCATGGACTTGCGATCAATGGAGCGAACTCGCCTCATCTTCTTGAAATCCACCACGACTCGCGCCCGACCCTCTCCAGCCGCCGGAATGGTCGCGCCGCAAACCCCTGAGCCCGCGCCGTAAGGATAGATCGCGCAGTCCACCTTCTTCGCCCAGCGGGCGATCTCGCTCGCCTGCCCGGTCGTCTCCGGCCAAAGCACCAGATCGATGGAGGGTTCGGCAGGGGGCCCCCCCTCCCGAAGCTCCAGGAGCTTCCGTGGCCAGAGATCCTGCGAATAGGCCTGGAGGGTCGGGGGGTCCTGCGCAAACGCGACCGCCGAACCCAAACCCCTAACATCGATCGACTGTCGGCTTGGCATGTTCGGGAATCTCCGATAAGAACAGTACGCTGTGAAAAGCTACCTTTTCTTCGACAGTGCCTCAACGACAAAGTGCTGCGAAGCGGCTGCGGACCTCGTCCGGAAGTTCGCCGACGAGGAGTTCGGAAACCCATCCTCGTCCCATGCCATGGGCCAGCAGGCCGCCCGAGCCATCCGCGAGTCGCGCCTCTATTTCGCCCGTTTGTTTCAGATCGACCCGGACCAGGTCATCTTTACCGGAAGCGGAAGCGAATCCGACAATCTCGCCGTGCTCGGCGTGGCGATGGACGCCTTTGCAAGGCGTCGGGCGGGCGCAGGCGCGGGCGGCCCACCCATTCGCGTCCTGGCCTCCGCCATCGAACACCCGGCAGTACGCAAGGCCGTGCAGTCACTCACCGCGTTCGGCATCGACGCCCGGCTCATTCCGGTGACCCGCGAGGCGCAGCTAGAGCGCGAGAGATTTCTGGAGCTTCTCACCACCGAGACCGCGCTCGTCAGCATCCAGTCGCTCAATAACATCGTGGGTTCCGTCCTTCCCGTGGAGGAGCTGGCCCGAATCGCGAAGGAGCGCGTTCCAGGAGTGATCTTTCACACGGACGCGGTGCAGGCCTTCGGGAGAGTCGACGTTCCCACCGCGCCCTCCCCCGTCGACCTCGTATCGATCTCGGGACACAAAGTCGAAGGACCGAAGGGCGTCGGTGCGCTCCTCGTTCTCAACCGCGCCCTCCTGAAATCCGGCCTCCGCCCGCTCATCTGGGGAGGCGACCAGGAGGGGGGATTCCGCTCCGGCACCCAGAACGCGGGGCTGATCGCTGGATTTCGCGCGGCAGTCGAAAAGACGCTCGAGGAGCGCGAAACACGTACTGCGCGCGTCCGCGAGCTTCGAGACCGGTTTCGGCAGGGATTGGTGGAGAAGGGCCTTCTCGGGCCCGACCCGGCGGCGCCCGGGCACTTCGCTGTCCACTGGAACTCGCCCGTCGACGCCGTTCCGCACATCGTCAATCTGAGCCTTCCGGGCTTCCCTTCCGGCCCGCTCGCGAAGCTTCTCGAGGAGCGCGGCTGCCTGGTCTCCACAGGCTCGGCCTGCAGCTCCCAGAAGATCGAGCCCGACTCGGTCCTGGCCGCGATGGGATTGAACCCGAACCTCCTCTCGTCAGCCATTCGCGTGAGCTTTTCGGCGTGCCTTGAGCTCTCCGATGTCGACCAGCTCACCGCCTCGCTCGACGAGTCCATCGGCCTCATGGCCAAGCTTCTGGGAGCAGCCAGGGGCGGTGCCCGTGGCGGCCGGCTCGCGGGGGCGCGCTGACATGGAGCGCGCAGTGCTGCTGCGATATCACGAGATCGCCCTCAAGGGAGCGAACCGAGGCTGGTTCGAGGAGCGGCTCGCGAACAACGCCCGAAGGCTCGTCGAGCGCGCGATGGGGTTGGAAGGCTCCCAGGTCCCCTTCGAGCGCCTGCATGGCCGAGTCATTCTCGACTGTGAGTGGAACGAGAGAGTCGAGGGTGCGCTCGGGCGGGTTTTCGGTCTGACGAGTTTCAGCCCCATGCTCCCGGTCGAGACCGACAAGGAGTCGATTCGCCGGGCCGCCCTTTCCGAGCTCGAGAGGGGGCTGGCGCAGTCGCCAGGAGTCAGGACCTTTCGCGTCGCGACCCGCAGGAGCGACAAGGCGCTCCCCGAGCGTTCCATGGATCTTGATCGCGAGTTCGGCGCGGCCATCCTGGCACGACACCCGACCCTCAAGGTGGATCTGGAGAACCCCGACTTCGTCGTCGGGATCGAGCTTCGTTTCAAACGATCGTACGTCTGGACCCGGAAGGTCCGTGGACCGGGCGGGCTCCCGGTCGGGACCACCGGCCGCGTCCTTGCGCTGCTTTCAGGCGGCCTCGATAGCCCGGTCGCCGCGATCTCGGCGCTCAAGCGCGGAGCGGCGGCCTCCTTCATTCATTTCTCGGGGGAGCCCTTCGTAGGCGGAGAGGTGCTCGAGAAAGTGGAAGATCTCGGGCGGCTCGTGAATCGCTTCCAGCCCGTGCCCGAGCCGCTGCATGTCGTACCGTTCGGGAAGATCCAGGAGCGAATCGCACTGGTCACGAGCTCCAAGCTCAGAACGGTGCTCTACCGGCGCATGATGATCAGGATCGC
>CAYJTX010000359.1:0-4044 GCA_964372615.1 uncultured Bacteriovoracaceae bacterium
GCGCGTAGCCTCGCTACCAAGCACTCAGCGACGATGTTCGACATGCTCTGATGAGACTCGTCGGCCGCCTTTTTCAAATCCTCATATACGGGCTCAGGCAAGCGGAGTTTGGTCTGAATCGTCTTCACGCCCGCGGGGCGCCCTCGCTTTTGCCCCAGGACCTTCATGACCGCCGAGTACAGCTGATCGAGACGCTTCTTGTCGCCGGCGGTAATCGCGACCCGGAGCTCGAAACCGACCTGGCCATCGGCCGTCCGATAGAGCTTCACCGGGCCGCACCCGGGGTAGAGCTCGTTGACGGCCTTCGAGACCTCTGCCTCTCGCATCTTCAGCTCTGGATCCGAGACGATTTCGACGAACGTGACCTTCCGGTTTCTCATGATCCGCCCTCCTCGAGCTCGATCAGGAACGAGTCGGAGTCGAACGCCAGGACGAAGACCGCGTCCTGGTTCAGCTCCTCGCCCATCCGTGTGACGAAGGCCTCGATACGACCTCTGTGAGCGAGAAACTCCTCCCGGCTGTCGCAGGCTGACACCACCAGAACTTGTCCCGCTTCGTAGAGGATCTTTCCCCCAACGATGTTCGTGCCTGGTGCCGGTACCGCGGTCGCACCCCCAAAGCACTCCGTCAGTTCCTGTTGCGCGAGAGTCACCCAGCGCTGTATCTCGCTCCCGCTCAGTTCGCGCGCGCGTTTATCGAGGAAGGGGACCGGTACGGCCACCAGGTACCGCTTGTCGCGCCTTTTGGGGGCCGCCGCCATTTTGTGGTACCTGGTACCTACTATAGCAACCTGGCGGTAAGGAAGTCAAACCGGGTGCGGGGATCACGAGGCGAGGGCAGCGCGCTCGGGATCGCTGGATCCGACCACTGGCTGCCGGGTGATTGATCGAACAAGGTGACAGCTATGCGAGCATCGCGCACCTGCAGCAGATCCAGGCCAGACCCACAATTTGCCACAGGGGCTCGGAAAGACTTTCCCGTTAGGCCAAAGTCCCTGGATCAGTAAGTTCTACGGAACTCGAATCCGTGCTTCCCCATCGCCGCCCGCTTTTACTATAACGGCCGCCACTCGCGAGGTGCTTGGTCAACAACTTTGGGCCTCCCCCGTCATCGCCCGGGCTCTCCGCGCAAGGACGGCTTCTTACGACCTCCTGGGCGGCCCGGAGGATCTCCACCCCCATCGTCTTTCGGCCCAGCGCCCGCTCCCGCTCGCGACCCGGCATGAAGGAAAAGCTCCCTAAAACCAGGACGTTCGAGCTATGCTTCATCCGTGACTATAGCGCGTCACCGGTTGATCGTAGTTGCGGCATGTCTCGCGCTCGTGCTGCTGGGCTGCCCTGAGGCCTGGGCGGAATCGCCTACCGACACTCTGCGCGCCTTTTTCGCTGAGGTTAACAAGATTCTCGCCGAGCCCGAGATGAAAGAACATCCGACGGAGCGTCTGATCGCCGTCCGCAAGCTCGTCAACGATGCCTTCGACTTCCGGGAGGCCGCCGAGCTCGCGCTGGGGCGTGAGTGGCAGGCGCGGACACCAGCAGAGCAGGAAGAGTTCGTCCGGCTATTTGCCGAGCTCTTCGAGCGTTCCTATGTCTTGCAGGTGGCGTCGAAGGCCAGCGTGAATGCTGGTATCACGCTCCGCTTCCTCGGCGAGTCCGTCAGCCAAGACGCGGCGACCATCCGGACCGCGCTTGCGAGTCGGGACGGAGGCGAGATACTCCTCGACTACCAGATGATCAAGCGCGGCAAGCGCTGGATGATTCGTGACGTCGTACTCGAGGGTGTCAGCCTCGTGGCGAATTACCGCGCTCAGTTCCACAGGGTCATCCAGGGCTGGTCCTATCCAGAGCTCGTGGCTCGGATGAAGGCCAAGACCGCCGAGGCGCGGCGTGTACCGACGGTCGCCGCGGAGACCGCCTCAATCGACCCGGCCATGCGGCGATCACCGCAGATCGAGGACGACCCGCCGGTAGCGCTCAGCGAGAGGCGTTCCGAATTCGGCCAGCACGATACTGTCGAGGATACCCACGCAGGCGTCGAGCCGGCGCCGTTGCCAACGGGCACGACCCCCGTGACCGCCACGTCATACTGGATTCAGGTCGGCGCCTTCAGAAACCCCGACGCGGCAGGCCGGCTGGCTGGTCGCCTCCACGAACAGAACCTGGTTCTGTCGCACGGCCCTGAGCTGCTCTTGCGGGTGCGGGTTGGACCGTTCCCGGGTCGGGCCGAGGCCCTATCCAAACTCGTCGAACTCCGCGCGAAGGGATACAAACCGTTCATCGTTGAGGAGCCCGAGAAGCTCACTGGGGGCAGATAAGCCGGGTTCTAGATGGAGCGCAGGTGGGGTCGCAGGGGCAGGCCGCAGGCCGCGTGCAAACCCTCACGCGGTCGCGATCCTGAGAAGCAGAAAGTATCCCTGTTGTTGAGTCCTTCAGGACGCTCGGGGCGGTGCAACAAGCCCGCCCTGGACGCTACACGAGGCAGGGCGAGCATTTACTCTACTCGAGGCTCACTGGGTCACCGCGGCGGATCTCGCCGCCGGAAGACAACCGGCGCGCAAGGCTCCCATAGACGCCTATGCACGGGTACCTGCCCCGGTCGCGGACTAGAACGGGGTTCGCGCGAACGGTTGCCCGCAGGATCCCCGGATCGGCGGGCAGGTCATCCTGAGCGAGCGTCGTCATCACGCATCGCATCGTCGGAATCAGAACCTTGATCTTAAGGCTGGATCCGATCCCGAGCACGCGCCCTACCCAATCGTTCTCGACGAAGCCCTCCGAGCTGCCCTCGGCGCGGACGACGACGTTCGGCCGAAAACGGCGTGGCTCGACCCGCCCGTCCGGGTACGCTCGCCGCAGGGCATCGATCGTTTGCGTCGTGAGGAGGTGGAAGGCCGAGAGGTCGAAGAAGGTCCCCCCCGGCGCCGCCTCCGCCAGGGGCAACTCGGTTACCGTATCGCGGTACCCCTCGGGCGAGAGACCCTCAAGGTCCGGGAAGTACTCCTCCAAGCGGGCGCCCTCCGGAGCGCCCGCTGCGAGACACACTCGCCGCCCCAGCACTTCCGAGAGCGCCTTATCGACGCCGGGTTCATCGCTCCGGACGGTCCGTCCGTCGGGGAGGGTGATGCGGACCGGCGGGAGAGGGTGGCCGGGCTCTGGCGGCTCGACGAACACTGCGCGGCAGTCGAACAGTCGGGCCCAAAGCCTCGGGTTCTTCGCGCTGGCGACTTTCCCAGTAGCCTCGTCGACGATAGCATAGGCACGGTCTCCCAGGAGCCCCCGAACCTCGGCGTGCGAGGCGTTCAGCTCCTCCCCCATCATCGACTTCACCGGATAGCGCCAGAGGGCGACAACCGTGCCTGCTCGAATCGATCGCAGCTCAGTCGTTTCGGCGCTCATACCTGTACCTCCCGGTCACGTAACGCACTTCGAGCCCTTTGTAGGGCCCGTGACCGTCAGCCGAAGAGGGGGCGGCGGGGGCGGCGCTCGTCCAGGCGCCAGAGCCCGGCCTCCCGGGCGATCCTGACGGCCTCGGCGTACTCGCCGGTGAAGAGCCGCCGGTTGATCTCCGGGTACTTCTCGTCGGAGACGACCCCGGCCGGGTAGTATTGGGCCATCACGTTGACGTAGGTGTCGGGCGAGAGCTCGCGGGCGAGCCAGGTCATGATCTGCCGCGTCTCTTCCAGCATGCCCGGCATCACCAGGTGGCGGACCAGGAGCCCGCGCTTGGCGAGGCCGTGCTCGTCCATGACCAGCGGCCCCACCTGCTCGTGCATCTCGCGGATGACCCGCCGTGCGGCTTCCGGATAATCTGGCGCCTTCAGGTACCGCTTGGCCACCACGCCGTCCCACACCTTGAAGTCCGGCATGTAGATGTCCACGATGCCGTCCATCCACCGGACGCTCTCCAGGCTGTCGTAGGCGCTCGTGTTGTAGACGATCGGGAGCCGGAGGCCGCCCCGGATCGCCCGCGGGAGAGCCTCCAGGATCTGCGGCACCACGTGCTCGGGCGTCACGAAGTTGATGTTGTGGCAGCCGATGGCCTGGA
>CAYJTX010000360.1:0-469 GCA_964372615.1 uncultured Bacteriovoracaceae bacterium
GACGACCCCGATCTCGGTCAGCAGCTCGCCCGCGATCTCCTTCACGGCGACCACGCTCGAGAAGGCGAACGAGAAAAACACCAGAACCATTACGGTAGCGGCCGCGCCGATTACGCGCGAGCTTTTTTCAATGCCCAAGAGCGCGGCCTCGCGGGTTGGCTGGCCGGCATGGAGGAATTCCTTGACTCGGCTCAATACGAAGACCTCGTAATCGGTACTCAAGCCGAAGAGGATCGAGAAGAGAAGCACCGGCGTGTAGATCTGTACGCCACCCAGCGAGCTGAATCCTAGAATCCAGTCCCCGTGGCCCCGCTGAAAGACGAGGACCATGAGTCCGAAGCTTGCCGCGAGGGAGAGGAGGTTCATCGCGACTGCCTTGATCGGAAGAAAAATGGACCTGAAAAAAACCATCAGCACGAAGAAGGTCACCAGGAGACTGAGTACGACGAGTGAGGGGGCGTCCGCAAAG
>CAYJTX010000360.1:479-4015 GCA_964372615.1 uncultured Bacteriovoracaceae bacterium
CCAGCCGGCAACGCTCGAACGGATGCTCTCAAGCAATGCGATCGTGTCCGGATGAGTCTCTGTCTGCTTTGAATACACCAGGAGGAAAGTGCTCTGGCTCGGTTGGTCGAGCTGAACAAAGCGGCTGGCGATCCTCTTCAGATCGCCGTTGGAACGGATCCCCTGCTTCGAAAGGCTCACTGCCCAGGTCTCGGAGGGATTCGGGATCAGGCTCATCAAGGACTGAACCTTTTCCACGCGCGGGTCACTCGTCAGTTTCGCGTGGATCGAATGGACGAGGCGAAGCGTCGTTCCATCCCAGATTCCATCGGGGCGATCGGTGTCCATTACGACGAGGAGCGGGGCCGCGGCCCCGGGTCCGAATGCCCCCTGGATGGCATCCACGGCTCGGCGTGACCCCACAGACGTCGGCACTCCCTCGAGGGTTGTTCCGATCTTTCGCATGCCGAGAGTCGGTGTCGCCGCCGCGAGGAGAAGGGCGAGTGTCGCCGAAGCAGCGAGCATCGGTCGGTCGATCGACCAGCGGGAGAGACGCATGAGCGCGCCCTCGCGGCCGGTCCGGTCTACAGTCTTGGGCCTGAACCGGTCTCCATACCTCAGGAGGATTCCAGGCAGGAGTCCGTAAAATACGAGCAGCGCGGCGAGCGTGGATATGAGAATGGCCTGCGCGATTGATCGGATGATCATGATTGGAAACAGAGTCAGGATGGAAACGGTCGTGAAAAGCGTGAAGCCGGAGAAAAAAACACTTCTCCCGGAGCGCGCGAGAGCCTGGATGGCGGCGTCGCGGGGCGAGGCCGTGGTGGAAAGCTCCTCCTGAAAGCGAAAGAGAAGGATGAGAGAAAAATCGATCGAAAGGCCTAGGCCGATCATTGTCGCGATGTTCATCGCGAAAACGGACACCGGCATGAGTAGGGTAAGCAGAAAGACGCCACCCAGTGCGAGCACCACCGAAAGGATGCCGGCGGCCAGGGGAACGAGACCCGCCCGCCAGTTCTTCAGGAACAGAATCAGAAGGACTAGGATGATCGGAAAGGCGAAGAGGTCGATCTTCGCTACGTCACTGGAGCTCAGTACCTCGATATCGTAGTTCGCTATCGGCTGGCCCGTCAGGATGGCCTCGATGTCGGAGCCCTCCGGAACGAGCGCGAGATTCCTGAATTCCGGGGTAGCCCTCTCGAGCTCTTCCTCCGTTCCCCGCAGGTGTACAAAAGCGTAGGTTACGTGGTTGTCGAAGCTGACGAGATCCGGGATGCCGGTGCTGTAGAACGACTCGATGCGATCGACCATCGGGTGCGTCCGCAGTCGGACGAACGCATCCTCGGCCGCGTTTCTGAAGGCGGGATCATTGACTCTCAGGCGCGTGGACCGGACGGCGGCAACCACGAGCTTCTCGGATGCCATGCCGAAGTCTCGGGTGAGGATTCTGGAAGCCTCGTAGAACTGGGTGCCTGGGATGCTGAAGCCGCCGACCTTGAGGCGCTCCTTGAGCAGGCCGGCGCCCGTGCCCAGTGCAATCGCGGTCAATGCCCAGCCTGCAAGCCACTTGCGAGGGTTTCCTCCGATCCAAGCGATCCACTGTGGGGCCAGGCCAGCCGAGGTCATACCGTCAGTCCTTCCGCCGCATTCCGTAGGCGACGAGGACCGTTGCTCCGATGAGAGCTACGAAAAGGGCTCCCAGCGCGAAAGGACTCACCAGGCGGCCGCCGAGCGCGACGCCGGCCATCGCTCCGGACGCCGCAGTCGCTGCAGTACCGGCTGCTCCCTCCACGATTATTTTTCCTTTCATCCAGGGATGAGGGGTGCAGAGGTAGTCGAACGCGCCTACGTCATTCATCTGGAGCTTTCGAATTTCCCCGGCCTGCATATATCCGGTATCGAAGGCGCCCTTCGTCGAAGTGGCGGTATGGGGGACCTTGCCGGAGTTTATGAAAGTGACAACCTGTCCCTTCTTCACTTTGGCGATCGCGGGCTCATAGCCCCATCGGAGCGTATCAGTCCCTTCCGAAACGCGAATGACGAAGCCGTCCAACTTCGCCTGGGCTTCGTTCATCCGCGAAAGATTTACGAGGGCCTTCGCCTCGGCCCGGAGAGCTTCCTCTGTAGGCGCGTCCGCCGGAGGAACGATTTGTGGGCCTTTGAGGGATCCCGATCCGAGGCGGACACGCAGAAGCTGCCCCTCCCCTCGGGACGATTGATTGCCGTAGTTCGCGACCCAAAGACGGTCACTGGAGTCAAACTTGATGAAAGTCGGGTAAGTCAGGTTTGTCAGGACTGGGCGAAGGCGGTTGCGCCCCTCCACGCGCAGGACCTTTCCGCCGTAGGGCAGGTACTTGAGCTTCGCCGGCGAGAAGAGCGAAGCGAACTGCAAGACGTACAGCCTCCCCTTTGAGTCGAATGCGACGTCCACCGGGTTCTGAAGCCCCTTCACTACGCCGCGTTCCCACTTGCCATCGGCTGTGACGCGGTCGACCCGGCCAGATCCGGGATAGTAAGGGGCGTTTCCGAACTGGGCGACATAGAGGGCTCCGTCGGGGCCGATGGCCATTCCTGTCGTGGTCGTCTGCGTCGGCGACTGCGCGAAGATGGAAAGCTCGCCGTCCGGGGTGGCCCGGAGAATTCGGTTGTAGTTGCCATCTGAAATGTAGAGAGCGCCGTTCCAGGCGATGAGGTCGTACGGGTTCCCGGTCGGAACGGCGTCGCCGTTGTCTTCGGAAGCGAGGTTCTTCTTGTTGAATGCACCGATGTCGACGATTCGCCGAAGCTTGCCCTCGGGCAGGACCTCATTGAGAAAGGGAGATTCCGTCAGATGGGCAGCCTGAACGAGATAGAGTTTCCCTCCAAGTCTCGCGAGACCCGAGGGTCCGAGCAGCTCCGCGCCCGAATAGATACCCAAGTTCGGAAGGCCAGTGATCCACTCCTCGAGCCGCCCGTCGGACGAGACTCGGCTCACTCGGCCGCCGTAGCCGATCGGCCCCTCAGAGCCATACTGAGCAGGGAGCGGAACCCGAACCTGGCCAGGCGCCCCAGCCTCCGCGACGAGCAGACTGCCGTCGTCGTTGAACTCGAAGTCCTTGGGGTTATAGAGACCGTTTGCGAATATTCGCACTTCGCCGTCGGATGCCAGGCTCGGTCCCGCGAGCACCAGGCCAAGGATCGCCGCGACCCGAAGTCGTCGTGAGTAGCTCCCTTTCATCATATTTTTCAAATATCAGTTCGATGCCAGCGCGTCGGGCAGGTGTATCCGAGCACGGCGCCAAGAAGACACGGTGGCCGTAATGGCCGCCACCGTACCCAGGAACACTCCGACCATCAAATAGACGGATGGGGCGAAGGCGACCACGAAGGGAACCGGCTCGCTGAGGATTCCAGCCTTGTACGGAATCTTGACCCAATTGACGACTACCGTACCAACGGCCGATATGATCGCGCCGATGGTCGCTCCGGAGAACGCCAGCAGCACCCCCTCGATTGCGAAGAGGCGGACAATGAACCCGGGGACGTAGCCCAGGGAACGAAGCGTGCCAATCTCGCGG
>CAYJTX010000361.1:0-960 GCA_964372615.1 uncultured Bacteriovoracaceae bacterium
TCCGTTCTCGACCTAAGTTCGTAGGCCTAGAACCCTAGATGACTGCTGGATTTGTGGGGGAGCCCCCCGGGGCGGGGGGGAGCCCACTGGCGCGCGCCGCGACGGACTCCCCCACTCTTCCAGCATTCTTCCAGGGCTCGTGGCGTGTGCTCTGGCGGTCGGTTGTGCCACTCAGAGCAAGCGGGTCTTCGATGCCTCCGAGTTCGATTTGCGCACGATGATCTATCCGGCGGCGCCCGTCTGGGCGCTCGACTCCACCTCCGAGGGCTATTTCTTCAATATCGAAAGGCTCATGGAGTCCCTTCGATGGGAGCGGCACCGTGCGATCGAGGTACAGGCGCGCGCGCGTGGTCTTCTAGCCATCGACGAGCGGGTGTCGATCGCGGAGGCGTTCGAGAAGGCGAAGGCGGAATCGGCAGATAGCCCGTTACTCGGGAGACGAGGGGGCCGCGGCTTCATCGTCGCTGTTGAGCTCGAAGGGATCTTGATGTCGCAGTGGGACCTTCCGGCGGCGGCCGAGAGAATTTCTGGAGTTGCCGCCGACCGGCGCCTGAAGCCGGACGGTGAGATCGAAACCAGTGAAACTGATATCGCCATTCATCCGGACGCGGAAAGGTTCCTGAATCGAATTCGCGCGATGAGGGGCTTGCGAGGGCTCGTCGTGTTTACCCGCAAGACGGGGGCGTCGACGCGAAGCGCGCTCACGACCTGGAAGCTCTCGGATGGGCGGCCCGCGATCGAGCTTTTCGACGGGATCTTCACGCGCGAGCACCTCGTGCTCTACGGCACGACTCCGAGGGCATTTCGCCCATCGAAGGATCTGCGCGCGATCGATACGACGGTCGAGAGAGTCATTTTGGTCGATACGGCGCCCGAGATCGTCCTTCAGCCCGAGTGCCTGCTCGGGGTACCGGGTAGCCTGCGAGCGGATCTCGGATAGATCGGAATAACGTCCTGTAT
>CAYJTX010000361.1:970-4015 GCA_964372615.1 uncultured Bacteriovoracaceae bacterium
TGGACCGCCGGCTCAGAGCAGCTCCTCGGTCAGGAATCGAGTCTTCGGCGGAATCCGGTCCTTCGGATAGGACTTCTCGATGATCGCGAAGACCCCCTTGGCTGGGTTTTCGAAGGCATTCTGGGACGTTACCACGGACGGCGGGAGCGACCGGATCCGAATAAGTGCCTATAATAATAGTATTTAATTTGTCGCTTATTATGTGCATTATTGACTTGTGGCGCATCTGCGATCCCGTTTCGCCGTCGGCCTCCTACGAAAGCAGGCCAAGCTCTGGCCGGTGGTAGGGTTGCTCGGGCCACGGCAGAGCGGCAAGTCCACCCTCCTGCGCGAGCTTCTGGGACTTGGCGATCCGGTGTCGCTGGACGACCTCGAGCTGCGCGAGGCCGCCCAGAGGTCTCCCAAGGCGTTTCTCTCCACGCTCACCGCGCCAGCTCTGATCGACGAGGCGCAGAAGGCGCCTGATCTCTTCGACGCCATCAAGCTGAACGTCGATCGCAAGAGAACTCCGGGCTCCTACTATCTCACGGGCTCGACCGGGTTCTCTTCCAAGCTCGGAATCCGAGAGAGCCTGACCGGTAGAATCGGCGTGGTGGAGCTTCTGCCCCTGCTGCTCTCCGAGCTGCACGGAGAGCCCTTCGAGGGCGCCATCGGATTCGCGTCCATCCAGCCGCCCCGTTTCGGCCTCGATCGGATCATGCCGGCCCTGAGGTCGGGCGGGATGCCCGTGCCCGCGTTCCTGCGTGACAGCGGGCAACGGGAGGCCTACTGGCGGTCCTGGCTGGAGACCGCGCTGCTTCGGGATCTGGCGACTTTTTTCCCACGGGGCTACGACCCCGACTTCGCCATGAGCCTGCTGCGCCGGATGGCCACAGTCATGCGCGAGGGCGAGCTCCCAACGCTGAAACACTTTCGCTGGCCGGCCCGCAGGGTCAGGACACATCTTTCGGCGATGCGCGAGATGTTCCTGGTGAGGCAGATCAGCTGTCATCCGGAGGGAATCGGCAAGGAGACGTGGCTCTTCATGGACTCCGGCCTCGCCGCCCATCTCATGGGAGCCGTGGGCGGGTCCCTGGCCGGCGAGGGACCGACCCTCACGCTCGCGCGCCATTTCCTTTGGAACGAGTGGGCCGGCCAGGAGCTTTACAGGGGAAAGGCTTTCCCGCGCGAGTATTACAAGTCGGCCCAGGGCTCTCCTGTCGATGCGCTGCTCGACGGAGTCCCGGTCAGGATCGTCGCCTCCGCCGCGGACGTAGGTCGTCGCCTGAAGTGGGAGGAGCGACCGATCCTGGGAGCGATGAAAAAAATCGGGGCGAAGTTCGGTTATCTGGTCGCTCCTGTCGAGCGCGCGGTGCCTCCCCCGAAGCGGGGAGGGGTCGGCGTGCTGCCGTGGGGCAGCTGGAGCTAGCAGACCTGGGAGGGCATGGTCGCCCAGGGTCGTCGTGTCTGCAGCTCTCGTCGCAGGCGTGGCTCTACCCGACTTCTTTCCCCGAGACGTTTTGCATCACCGCCGCCGAGGCGGGCTTCGCCCGTTGCCCGATCGTCACGACGGCATGCTTCGGCCTCGAGACGACCGTCGGCTACGGGGGCGTGCTGCTGCGCTCGGACCCGGACAGCCCCAAGTTCGGGCAGATATTCAAGGCCCACGCGGTTCGCCTGCTGACGGACGGCGCGGCCTGGCGCGAAGCTTCCGACCGCGCCTACGACCGGATGCGCCGCTTTACCTGGTCCGCGGTCGCGGATCAGTGGGCTTCGTTCCTCGAGACGGGGGCTGGGAACCGATCTACTGATCCGTGGGCCATCACCTTCTTCCAGGACGAGCCCGCGAAGCAGTGCCCTCGAGGATAACGACCAGCCCAATGACGAAGTCCACCTCTCTGCGATCCTGGTCGCGCAGATAGTGAAGCTCCCATCGGCCATGTCCCTGCTCCGACCAGGCGGAACAGGCCGCCTCGTTACCGAGTCCGCGCCTGCGGACCCGTGGGCGGCTTTCCTGCTCGGGCCGCGGCGGCCTTCGCGGCTTCCATCGCCGCGTTCGGTCCGGCCGCTGTCGCGCCCGCGGGGCCCGGCTGAGCCGTGGCGCCCGGAGCGGGGGCCGCCGGCTTCTGCCCGATGCCCGCCTTCTTGAGAACCGCCTCGCGGATCTTGGCAGCCGCGTCGCCGTGCTCCTTCAGCCACTGGCGCGCGTTCTCGCGGCCCTGGCCGATGCGCTCGTCGTTGTACGTGTACCAGGTCCCGCTCTTCTCGATGACGTTCATGGTGGCGGCGAGGTCGAGCAGGTCGCCTTCTTTCGAGATGCCTTCGCCGTAGAGGATGTCGAACTCGACCTCCCGGAAGGGGGGCGCCATCTTGTTCTTCACGACCTTCACGCGCGTCCGGTTGCCGATGACGTTCTCGCCGTCCTTGAGGGCCTGAATGCGGCGGATATCCAAGCGGACCGACGAGTAGAACTTGAGCGCGTTACCGCCTGTCGTGGTCTCGGGGTTGCCGAACACGACGCCGATCTTCATGCGGATCTGGTTGATGAAGATGACGAGCGTCCCGCTGCGGCTGATCGTGCCGGTGAGCTTTCGCAGCGCCTGGCTCATGAGCCGGGCCTGCAGGCCCATGTGGCTGTCGCCCATCTCGCCTTCGATCTCGGCGCGCGGCACGAGCGCGGCGACCGAGTCGATGACGAGCAGGTCGATGCCGCCGGAGCGTACGAGCATGTCGGCGATCTCGAGCGCCTGCTCGCCGGTGTCGGGCTGCGAGATGAGCAGGTCATCGGTGCGCGCGCCGAGCTTGCGGGCGTAGGTCACGTCGAGCGCGTGCTCGGCGTCGACGAAGGCGGCGACGCCGCCCTGCTTCTGCACCTCGGCGATCGCGTGAAGCGTCAGCGTCGTCTTGCCCGAAGCTTCGGGGCCATAGATCTCGACGATGCGCCCGCGGGGCAGGCCGCCGATCCCGAGCGCGATGTCGAGGCTGAGCGAGCCGGTCGGCACGGCCTGCACGTCGCTCCCGACCAGGTTCTCGCCCGCGCCCAGGCGCATGATCGAGCCCTTGCCG
>CAYJTX010000362.1:0-4001 GCA_964372615.1 uncultured Bacteriovoracaceae bacterium
CTTCTGCTGATGGTGGTCGTGATCAAGAACGACATCGCGCGCCTTCCCGCGTTCAAGTGACCGGGATCGTTCATGCGACTCCTGGCCTGGGACACGTCATCGCGATCGGGTGCCATTGCCGCAATGGAGTGGGGCGTCGCTGAGTCCTCGGCCCCCAGGCGCAGACTCGTTTCAGAGGCCTCGTTCTCCGCCGACGCGACCCACTCGGAGCGGTTGCTTTGGGCGGTTGACCAGGTCCTGGAGTCTGCTGGCTGGAGCGTCTCTGATGTCGATGTGTTCGCGGTTGGCGTGGGTCCCGGCAGCTTCACTGGCCTGAGGATCGGCGTTACTACCGCGAGGACGCTTGCTCACACGCTTGGACGGCCACTGATTGCGATCTCGAGCCTGGCGGCGCTGGCCCGCCCTGCCGCGGATGCGTTGTCTTCGGCTGGGCGCCCGACCCTCGTGGTCGCCGCGACTGACGCCTGCAAAGGGGAGCTTTTCGGGCTCTGGGGAGCGGCGAAGTCGGTTCGCGATTGCGTGTCTTTCGCGCAAGGGGAGTGGCCTGGACTCTGGAAGAGGGGCGTTATGGAGAAGACGCTGACCCCGGGGGAGCTGGCGCGCGCGATCCGGAAGAAGCTCGCGACCATGGGGCGCGCCTCGTGGCTGGCAGTGGGGCAGGATTGCCTGAGGTACCGAGAGTTCCGGAGCGAACTCCCACGAAGTCGAGGTATCGAGTGGTCCGATCCTTTCGCGGACCGGATCCAGGGAAGGGTACTGGTCCAGCTCGCCTGGGAATCGTACCAGGCAGGCCTGGCCCGGGGCCCGCTCGGCGTACATCCCAGGTACCTTCGCTCCTCGGATGCCGAGCTGAAACTCAAGGCCGGGCTGCTTCCGCCTGGGCCGACGCGGGGAGAGGGAAGCCCCCCTTGAATTCCATGGGATGGTTGGGGCCTACCTGTGCCTTCATGTCATCCGTGACCTGGGCGGTCGGCAGCACGTTCTATTCCCGCCTGAGTCGGGAGTACTCCCCCTTCGCGGTGAATTTCGGAAGGGCGCTCATAGCGTTTCCGCTCTTTCTGATTGCCGCGTTCGCCACTTCGGGCGGCCTGACGGAAGGCCTCTCCGCTTATGCATCGTTGAAGTTCGAAAGCGTAGGCTGGTTCATCTTTTCGATGGTCGCCAGCTATGGACTGGGAGACGCGCTTTTTCTCTGGAGCGCCGGGTTCATCGGCGTTCCGGCCGCACTGGCCATCGGGTCCTCCTACCCGGTCTGGACAGCTCTAGCCGGATGGCTCTGGTCGGGCCAGTCGCTCGCGCCGCTCCGCTGGGTCGGGCTCGTGGTGACTGTGGCCGGCGTCGTCCTCGTAATTCTGAGTGTATCCACTCAAGACGCCCCCCATGCGCGTCCCAGCCGCCGAGATACCCTGGGTGGCATCGCCATGGCGATAGGAACATCGTTGATGTGGGCGCTGAATAGCGTTGCTGTTGCCAGGGGAACCGAGGAGGTGAGCGCACCGGTCGGTAACTCGATTCGGATGGCGGTGGCCCTCGGGCTTTGCGCGATTCTGGGATGGGCCATGGCTCGAGGTCGCCCGATTCTCATGCCGGCTAGGGTATTCCGGAGCTACCTCTGGCTATTCGTCTTGGAGGCATTTGGCGGGAGTTACTTCTTTCTGGTCGGTCTTGCGCAGGCACCGCTCGCCGTGGCGGCCACTCTTTCGTCCCTGGCACCGGTCCTGGCGGTCCCTTTCGGCTGGCTGATGCGGACGGAGTCGGTTTCCTGGTTTCGACTCGCCGGAATCGGCATGGTCGTGGGTGGCGTAATCCTCCTCCTCGCTCATTAGGAGCCCGCAGGCGAAGCCTGCTTACGCTAAACCTGACAATTGAAATCAACCCGGGACGTTGCTAACCTACCGGCGTCCATGCGGAAGATCTACCTCGTCCCTAATTTCGTGACGACCGCCAACATGTTTTGCGGGTTTTACTCGGTCGTTGCGGTTACGCACTCCGAGTACCTGACGGCGGCATGGGCGATCGTCGCTGCGGCGATTTTCGATATGATGGATGGCCGGATCGCGAGGCTTGCCAAGGCGACCAGCCAATTCGGAGTGGAATACGACAGCCTATCGGATCTCATCTCTTTCGGTATGGCTCCGGCGGTGCTCTTGTATCAATGGGCGCTCGAGCCGTTCGGCAGGCTGGGATACCTGGCCACGTTTCTCTTCCTGGCCTGTGGGGCACTGCGGCTCGCCCGATTCAACGTGACCACGGCAGCGCTTCCCAAGGGGTACTTCCAGGGGCTTCCGATACCCATGGCAGCCGGTGTGGTGGCGACATTCATCATCTTCAATCAGACGCTCGACTGGCCGGTGGATCGGGAAGTCGTGTCTCTCGTGCTTACGTTCGGCCTGTCGAGTCTCATGGTCAGCACGATCCGCTTCTCGTCGTTCAAGGAGCTGAACTGGCGATCTCGCGCCAGCTTCGGCTATCTCATGATCGGTGTGCTTTCGATGATCCTGGTGGCCGTCAAGCCTGAGATCACCTTGTTTCTTCTCCTCAGCACGTACATCGCGGTGAGCCTGCTCGTCACGATCGTGCGGTGGGTTCGAGGTCCGACCGCGGCGGAGCGTCTCAAGGCCGCGCGCGCGGCGGCCTATGCCGAGCAGACGGGCCATGGGCAGGGAGATTGATGGTCCGGATCGCGGTCGTCGGCGCAACCGGGGCGGTCGGTCAGACGCTGCTCTCCATTCTCGCGCAAAGGCGGCTGCCGCACGACGAGATCCGTCTCTTCGCCTCGGCTCGTTCGGAAGGGCGTGAGCTCCCGTTCGCGGGGAGGACGTATCGGTGTCGGAAACTCGAGCCGGGTTGCTTTGACGGCATCACGCTCGCATTTTTCGACGCCTCTGACGCCGTTTCCAGGGAGTGGGTGCCGCGCGCGGCAGAGTCGGGAGCCTGGGTCGTGGACAACTCGGCCGCCTTCCGGATGGATGAGGATATTCCCCTCGTGGTCCCCGAGGTGAATGGCGAGGAACTTCGTGACCGCCTCGCCGACGAGCCGCACTTGAATGCGAAGGCGCGCATCATCGCAGGCCCCAACTGCTCGACCGCCCAGATGGTAGTCGTTCTGAAGCCGATTCACTCCCGCTGGGGCCTGAAGCGGGTGGTGGTCTCGACTTACCAGAGCGCAAGCGGTGCTGGCACGGCTGCCATGGCCGAGCTGTCGGCGCAGGCCCGTGAGGCACTCCATGGGCCTGGGGCGAATCGCACGAGCCCAAGAGCGTTCGCTCATCGGATCGCTTTCAACTGTATTCCTCACATCGGCGGATTTCGCCCTGACGGTTATACGGGCGAGGAGACCAAGATGATCGAGGAGTCTCGCAAGATCCTCGGACTGCCGTCCCTGAGAATCACCGCCACAACCGTTCGTGTCCCAACGTTCACCTGCCATGGTGAGTCCATTAACGTCGAGTGCGAGCGCCCCCTTTCGGCGGACGCGGTAAGGCTTGCGCTTCATGGGTCCCCGGGAGTGAAAGTCGTCGACGAGCCGGCGCGAAACGCCTACCCGATGGGTGCGTCTGAAGAGATGCCAGACGTGGGAGTGGAACCGGCAACTGGGAAGGACGCCGTCTATGTCGGCCGGATTCGGCGGGACGAATCAGTCGATTGCGGGATCAATCTCTGGATCGTTTCGGATAATCTCAGGAAGGGCGCGGCACTCAATGCCGTCCAGATCGGCGAGGTTTTGCTTGCGGGGCGCCGGTAACGTGCGGCTGGCCGGGTTCTGGATCGCGTTTTCACTTGTGAGTCCGGCAATCGCGAACGCCACGATCGTGATTGACCCGGAGGGGAGCTACGCCCTCGACGCCAGCAACAAGGTCTTCTACGGGCATGATCCAGCGGCGACGCTGATCTACGACACGGAGTTGCGCGGCTTTGATTTCACGCAAAACATCCTGACGAGATCGGAAGAGAGACGGGTAGGGAAAGAGTGTGTTATATGGCGTGTAGATCTCGGTGGT
>CAYJTX010000363.1:0-3997 GCA_964372615.1 uncultured Bacteriovoracaceae bacterium
CCGACCTTCGCGCCCATCACCGGACGCCGCCCGCGAGCGCCGCGCGCCCCTGGCCAGCCCTCCCCGCGAGCGCCGCGCGTAGTAGAAGCGATCTCATTGCTGAGCGTCCCGACGCCCGGCCGTCCAGTCGAGCCGGGAGGCTCGCTTGTGGAGGGGCAGTGGCAAATGCGGTGGCCCCTTCGTGGGAAGGGTTCTGTTTTCCCTGGAGGCCAGAGGAACCCAATGACCTAACGAAGTAGCAGTAGTGCCGCGAGGAAGTGACTTCGCGACAAATCCCTACACGTGGACTTGCTTGAAGCCGAAACCACCTAAGACATGGTTTGGAGTCGAAGCAAGTATTTGCCTGACCTCGAAACCGCGTTTTAGGCGGCTTCAGCTTCAAGCAAACGATCGGTCTAATTCTGACGCGCCCCATATCCACATCCCGCGTGCGATTCCTCGAATTACCTGCACCTCTTCGACTGGACGACAGCCCGCTTCACGAGCATCAAGTTCGGTGGCGTACAAGACGCTCTCGCGGCCAACCTCGGGCTCGCAAGCCGTCTGGCGCCGGGCACTCTCGAGCAGGACTACAGGTTCGGAGCGATGATTTTTACCGCAGATTACTTCAAGCAACCGCGGATCAAGCGGATCGGAACGCTGATCCACGAGGCCCGGCACAGCGACGGCGACCGCCACCTCTCGCAGGGCGTCGTCGATCACGACCATCCCGACACGGCCCACGGACAATGTTTGACCGGCTCACTTACGGGGGCGACGGGCCCGCGGCTGAGCGAGGACGGCTGTGAAGCTCACTTCGACGGCGCCTACAGCTACGAGGCTGTATTCCATTTCAATGTTCAGAAGTCCTGCACGAGCTGCAGCGCCGAGGAGCGCCAGCAGGCCGGTACCTACGGGCGGGACGCCCTTTTCAACCACCACCGGGAGATTCCGGACCTCAGCCCACGGTAAGCTACTGATGGTGGTGAAACACCGACTCCGCGAGCTTCGGATCCCGGATCGCGACCACGTTGTGCTTCCCCAGGAAGCGGACGACCGCGAGCCCGAAGAGCCCGAGGAAGCCCGCTGCCGTGCCGAGCTCGATCCACGAGACCTTCGGCCCCTCCGCGAAGAGCTCGGGCTGGCTGATCCAGAGCAGGTCGATCCAGTGGGCGACGAGCATGAAGATCCCGACCCAGATCAGGCGGCCCTCGTCGCGCTTCGCCTCGCGGGGAAGCAGGAAGAAGAAGGGCACCATGAACTTCCCGAAGAGCAGGAAGACCGTGACCCCCATCCACGAGCCGCTCATGCGGCGAATGAAGTAGCCGGTCTCCTCGGGCATGTTCGCGTACCAGATCAGCATGAACTGGCAGAAGCCGATGTACGCGTAGAACACCGAGAACGCGAACATGAACTTGCCCAGGTCGTGCAGGTGGTTCTCGTTCACGATTCCGGCCAGCTTTCCCTCGCGTCGGAGGAAAATCGTCACGAGGCACGTGAGCGCCAGGACCGAGTAGAAGAGCCCCGCGAAGCAGTACACGCCGAACATCGTGCTGAACCAGTGCGGGTCGAGCGACATGAGCTGGTCGAACGAGGACATCGTGTAGGTGATTGCGAACAGGATCAGGAACAACGGCGAGAGCGCCTTGTTCGTCTGGGTGTGGCCGGGATTTCCGTCGCGGTCCTGCCTCACCGAACGGCCGATCATCAAGCGCGAGAAAAAGATCCAGATCGCGAACGCGACGGCATTCCTGACGACGAAGAAGCCGACGTTGAGGTAGCCCTGCTTGCCCTCGAGCATGATGTCGCCCCGGACGTGCTCGGGGTGGGTCCACAGGTAGAGATCGTGCATTCCGAAGTAAAGGGCGGCAAAGGCCACCAACGCGACGGGAATATAGGCGGTGAACGACTCGGCCACTCGACGGAGGGGTGCGCTCCACATCGCGCCGGTCACCCACTGCACGGCGGCGAAGAACATCCCGCCGAGAGCGAGCGAGAGAAAATAAAAATGGTTATGCAAGAACGAGAACCACGCGCGCTTCCGGTCGACGGCGAGCCCGCCGGCGAACGCGGCCACCCCGACCAGGACCAGCAGCACCAGAATTCCCCGAAGGGCTGCTGACGCCTCGAACGGCCCCGGATTCCGAACCTCGCCCGCATGCCCTTCCGTCGAATTTGCCATTGTCGTTACTCCGCTGCTGCCTTGAGATCATCGCTCGTAGGCCGCTTCGAGCGCTGGAGGGCCCGCACGTAATGGACGAGCGCCCAGCGATCGCCCGAGTCGATCTGAGACGCGTAGCTCGGCATCAGCCCCTGGCCAGTCGAAACGACGTGGTAAAGTCGGCCGTCCGCCCAGCCACGCACCTTGTCAGACTGAAGCGACGGCGGCCTGGGGAACTTCGGAATGATCGAGCCATCCCCTTCTCCGCCGGGGCCATGGCACACCAGGCAGTAGGTCGAGAAGACAGCCTGACCCCTCGCCAATACGCGTTCGGACCGCCTCAGCGGATTGCGCAGCTCGCGGCCAGCGCCCTCGGGATCGAACACGTAAGCATAGGGCTGATAGCCCCGCGGAACCGTTCCCGCGACCGGAGCGCGCATCGAGCCTTCCTCCTGCGCCTTGATGGCCGGGCTGAAAACCATGTCCGGCATGTAGATGAAGTTCGGCTTCGCGTGCCGGCAGCCCCAAAATACAAAGAGAGCGCCGGCGGCGGCCAGGCACCACGCCACACGCATCCGCACCTTTCCCATGGCTAAAACCATCCCTCGGCGTAGACCGCGCGCACGTCCTGCGCGCCGACGCCCTTCAGAAACGACCCCGCGTCGCTCTCGGAGAACGGTCGGACACCCGCCTTCAATGGCTTCGGCGCCTCGTCCTCGTCGCGCGGCCGCGGTGGGGCCTCGATCATCACCGCGAAACGATCCCGGGTGATGCTCGGGTCAAAGGCCTTGCGCTTGAGGTTCGG
Organism: uncultured Bacteriovoracaceae bacterium; assembly: GCA_964372615.1. Lineage (GTDB taxonomy): Bacteria > Bdellovibrionota > UBA1018 > UBA1018 > UBA1018 > CAYJTX01. The sequence goes on from CAYJTX010000363.1 coordinate 2,946, forward strand.
AAGGCCGTTCAGGATGAACATTCCGGCGACCGTCGCAAGCCCCGCGAAGAGGACCGTGAGCTCGAAGAGGACCGGCACGAACGCTGGCCACGAGTTGAGCGGCTTGCCGCCGATGTTGACCGGCCAGCTCACCGCCGAAGTCCAGTATTGAAGGAGAAACGCGCAGGTGAAGCCCGTCAGACCCGCGCCGAAGGTCACCCAGGGAAGCGGAGAGCGGCGCAGCCCTTGCGCCTTCTCCAGACCGTGCATCGGGTAGGGCGTGTACACGTCAAAGCTGTCCCATCCGGCATCCCGCGTCTTCCGGGTGGCGTCCATCAGCGCCGAAGGCCGATCGAAGAAGCCGACGACACCCACCAACTCCTTTCCGTTGGAGCCGTTCGACTGGGCCATTACGCTTCTCCCTTGTCGTGACCTGCGCCGTGATCATGTCCGTGTCCGGCCACGTGCTCCTTGTTCCGCACCTTCGTGAGGTACGAGATCGACGGCACCGTATTCAGAACCTCCAGGGCGCGAAAGGCCCGGGGGTCCGCCCGGAGCTTCGAGACCTGGCTCTCGGGGTCATTGATGTCGCCGAAGACGATCGCGTTTGTCGGGCAGGTCTGCTGGCAGGCCGTCTTGATCTGGCCGTCCTGAACTTTCTCGCCCCGGTCCTTGGCCACGTCTTTCTCGTCCCGGATCCGCTGCACGCAGAAGGTGCACTTCTCCATGATCCCGCGCGTGCGGACCGTGACGTCGGGGTTCCAGGCCAGGTTCATCGTCCCTTCGTAGTCCTTCCAATGGTCGAAGAAGTTGAACCGGCGGACCTTGTAGGAGCAGTTGTTCTGGCAGTAGCGGGTGCCGACGCAGCGGTTGTAAGTCTGCTCGTTCAGCCCCTCGTCACTGTGGCTGGTGGCGATGACCGGGCACACCGTCTCGCAGGGCGCGTTCTCGCAGTGCTGGCAAAGCATCGGCTGGAAGACGACGTCCGGGTTTTCGGGTGTCCCCGAGTAGTAGCGGTCGATGCGGATCCAGTGCATCTCGCGGCTCACCCTCACGTTGTCTCGCCCGACGAC
>CAYJTX010000364.1:0-3957 GCA_964372615.1 uncultured Bacteriovoracaceae bacterium
TTGGTCGAGCCTCAAGTGCACGTTTTGTGGCCTTCAGCATGCGGCCCTGAGCAACCTACTCTCGACTGGGTTGAAAACACACCCTAGCGCGGCTCAGGCGTACGGAAATTGAGGAGCCACCCGACGCTGAGCGCTTCCCGCGGGATTCCGGCCGTTGCCAGCTTGCGGTAGACGTCGTCGATGGAGCGGGACCCGCTCGAGGCGAGCGCCCGCCAGACCCGCGCGAACGGCTCGGTCGAGGCCTCGCCGTCGTCCGCGAGGTCGATGACGTCCCAGAGAAAGGAAGTCACGCGCCACTCGTTCGTCGGGCCGTTGCAGACGTCTGTCGGGACGTTCTCGAAATGGATCGGCGCCCGGCGCGGCACGAGAAACTCGAATCGGGCGTCGGGGTCATCGAGGGCGACTCCCAGCCAGCCCGAGAAATAGGAGGCCCAGCCCTCGGAGAGCGCCAGGGCCAAGGTGTAGCATTCGTCGATCTTGTGCTGACCGCCGCCGAACGAGCCGATGTCAGCCAGGTCGTAGATGCCGTGACCGAGCTCGTGGCCGACGACGTCCCAGTGGTCCCCCCGCGTGACGTTCACCTGGCCCCACTGGTAGTAGTCGCCGCCCGACGGCCAGACGAAATCCAGCCGAGAGGACCAGAACGCGAGTCCCACTGCGGCCGAGAGTCGCTCCCGGGCCGCCTGCCCGATCTGCCAGATGCCCACGGCCTGGCCTGCGTCGCTGTCGCTCCTGAATCGGGCGTGCGTCAGAGCCCCGCACTTCGCGTCCAGCACGATTCGGTACGAACGCCGCCCATCGGTGACCGCGAACTGGGGATTCTCGAGCTTGGCCGCGAGTCGGACCACTTCGCCGTTCGCCGTGCAGCCGAGAGACCCACGAAGTCGGCCTTCGGGGTCAGTCGCGACCGGTGGGGCCGCCGATCCGTCTGCCCGCCCGAAGAAGAGCCCCGCGACCGGGTGTGTCTCGCCGGGCCGCCGCTCACGGGAGAGCTCCAGCGTGATTTCTGTCTCGGTTCCGTTTCCCGGCACTTCGCCGAGCTCGTCTGGCGCGAGGTCCGGTCCCGCGAGCGATCGACGAATTTCAGTCCTATCGCCCGACCCGAGATCCGAGTCATCAACTCCGGAAAGGAGGTCGATCGTGCCTGCCGAAGCAGTCGATGCGATCAGGAGTGCGAACAGCTGCCATGCCGTCACTTTCATTGAGTTCATTGATGGAATCGTAACTGGGCTTTTGAAGTTGGCAAGGGGCGCCGAGGAATTCTCAGGAGCGGCATCAGCGCACGGTACGGAGGGAACGGATCTCGCAGTGCCGTTCTGCCCTAAGGAGGTCATCGACCATGAGAGACTTTAACAGGATCATTTTGATGGGAAGGTTGGGCCAGGAGCCCGTGAGACGCCAGACGAAGGATGGAAAGTCCGTCGTGAACTTTTCACTCGCGACCGCGCGCTGGGTGCGAGAGGAGCAGGCGGCGATGCCGGAGTCTTCCGCCGGGGAGAGACCGCGGAGGACGGAGGAAACCGACTGGCACCGGATCGTAGTCTGGGGTCGCCAGGCCGACGCCTGCGCCGAGTACCTCGGCAAAGGAGACGCCGTTCTGGTCGAGGGCGGAGTCCGCACCCGGAAGTACGACGGCAAGGACGGAGTGCAGAGGACTTCTTTCGAAGTTCACGCGGACCTGGTCCGATTTCTCGGAGGCCGCTCGTTTCGCCGCGAGGCGAGCGACACTTCGGCAGTCGAGCCGGGGGGCTCGCGTGCAATCGAGCCGGAAGGCGCACCCGTAGCGGCGGCACCTCCGGCGGAGGTGGCCGTGGGCGCGGCCTAGCCTTACCGACGGACGATATCCCCGACCATCACCGTTCGAGGGCTGATGGCGGGGGTCTTGTCCGCGGGGTGCATCTTATCCAGGCGGGCGATCGCCGCGTTCCCTTCGACGTGAATGACTTTCAGGGTGGCGATGGGAAACGTCACATCCTGGTGGAGTTTCTGGGCTCCCAGGTCGTACGTTGCCGAGCGTCGATAGACCTCGAGGGTCGCTCCCTTGGAAAGCCCCTGGCCGGAGCCCATGTTCACGTAGAAGTCTTTCTGGGGCTCTTCGCCGGCGACGCCGAGGTCGATCGGCCGATAGACGCCGTAGACGATGAACTCGTTAGCGGCGGCGTCGGTCGGAAAACCGACGATGCTTCCCGCAACCGCCGTCAGGGCAAGGATCATCCATATCCAGCGCACAATCAGTCTCCTGTTTCTGTTTCGTTTTCATGCCGCCTCCTTGCGGTGTTAGGTGCATTCGAGGCCGTCCTTCTGGCCTCAACTGCCTATCGGCAGGATCGGCCGGCCCCTGAATTTCCGTCGGCATCACCCTGCCCCAATGTCACTTCGTTGACGCTCCCTCGATCAAGGGGCGCACGAGATTCCTCGATAAGGAGAGCGAAGGGAAATACGGGTGTCGGAACTCTCCAAAGAGCTGACTCCGCAGTATCAGGCGGTCGACATCCATTCGTTCCGGAACACGACCCGGGACATTACCTTCGACGTCTACCTGCGGCTTTCCGAGGACAACCTGGCGCACGTCTTTTCGAAGACGACGGGCCTCGATTACAAGCGCCTCGCTCAGTACATCCAAAAGGGAGTCCAGGAGCTCTACATCAAGGTCGGCGACGCCCCGGCTTTCAAGGAGTTCGCTGAGAAGACCTTCAACGATCCGAATACGTCGTCAGAGAAAAAAATCGCCACGCTCCTCAACATGACCGAGCAGAACATGGCGGAGCTCTTCACCCAGATCGCCGTTTCCGAGGATACGGCCGCGTCCTCCCAGAAAGTCGTTCGGGGGTACGTTCAGCTCATGACCGAGAGCCCGAGTACCCTGGCGATCATTCTCAAGCTCGTCTCGCACGGCGAGTACCTCTACTACCACTCGATCGCCGTGGCGATCTTCAGCATGTTCATCGCGCGTGCCTCCGGCCAGTTCAATTCCCGCATGATGGAGCTCGTCGGCATGGGGGGCTTCCTTCACGACATTGGCTGCACGCAGCTCTCGCGAGAGATCACGTGCAGTCCGACTGAGCTCACGCAGGCGCAGTGGAAGGAGATGCGCGGTCATCCGAAGCTAGGTCTTCACATGATCGAGAACACGCCCCTCGTGCCGGACGAGGTGAGGCACATCGTCTATCAGCACCATGAGGAACCGGGTGGCCGAGGCTACCCGAACTCCCTGCACGGACCGGTCATCTACTATCCGGCGAAGGTGGTTTCCCTGGCAGATGCCTTCAGCGCCTTGATCAGCAAGCGGCCCTACCGGCCGGCGTACAGCGTGGAGGAGGCTATTCATATCCTCCAATCCGAGACGGGAAAGCATGACCGTGACCTCGTGAAAATGCTCTCTGGTATTTTTCTCAGGGGCTAGCGGTGTTCCATGTACCTGCGCTTCACGTCCCGGTTCAGCCGGAGGTATTTGTACTTGTTTACGATGATCTCGGAGGAGCGATAGTTCAGGAGCCAGGGCTGCGTCAGCTCGTAGTCCGCGTGGTAGTAGCCCAGGGCCCAGGGGCAGTTCTCCTGAAGCAGGTCGTCCATTCTCTGAATGAGGTCGGCGCGCTTCTGGCCCGGTTCCATGACCGCCATCTGCTCGTAGAGCTGGTTCATCTCGGGATCGTCGTAATTGGCTTCGCCCGGGCCCGGAGCCTTGTTCGGTCCGTAGAGCAGCTGGTAGACATTTTCAGCGTCCGGGTAGTCCAGGCCCCAGCCACCGTAGGAGATCTGGATGTTCCCCTGTTTCATCTTCTCGAGATAAGCCGGGAACGTATTGTAGATGACGTTGATCTTCACGCCGATCGCTCCGAACTGCTGCGTGAAGAATTCCCCCATCTGTCGATTCACGCTATCCGCTCCCCGCATGTCGAAGTTGAGCATGGGAAGGCCCTTGGCGTCCGGATAACCCGCCTTGCGAAGGAGCTCGCG
>CAYJTX010000365.1:0-1781 GCA_964372615.1 uncultured Bacteriovoracaceae bacterium
TCACATTCCTCGTCAACTATCTAATGCTTCCGCTAAATCGTGCGGTCATCGCGTTTTTGAAGATCATCGGATTCAAGGCGAAGTAGGTTTGGCGCCTCGCCCCCCTGGACTGCGCCCTCTGCTTGGATGAACAGCAGGAAATTCAGAAGTGAGCTTCGAGGCGCGCGGGAGCGGTACTGTGCCGAGGTGTCCGGGCCGTAGCTCCAAAGAAACCCCTGCGCGCGACTGCCATAGTTTCCGGCGAAAATATGCATGCTCGCAGATCCTTCTCGTCATGTTGGACCTTTAGCGAGGGACCTAATCCGCCATGGCTTGAACGTGATTAGTAAGAACACCATAAAATATAAAAAGTGTCTAATATCAATAGCTTGAACCCAAATACTTACTAGACCATTTGACTTTGTGTTGGTCGGGCGGCACAGGTATAACGCCGAGCATCAAGCTTGGCGCGCATTTCGCTATCGGTCGGGGGAAAGGGAGTCCCCTGATATGAAGATTCGACACGAGCTTCTCATTACTGCCGTTGTGCTCTGTGCGACCGTCGCCGGCACAGCCTGCACTCGCCACACATCCGGCGCGAGCGCAGGAGCCCAGCGATACATCAAAGCTATTTATTCCGCCCCCCTGACCCTCGACCCCGCACAGATGGACGACACCTCGTCGCTCCTCGTCTCAAATCTGATCTACGACGGCCTTCTCTCCTTCAGCCCGACCCTCGAACTTCGCGGGGAGCTGGCCGAGGCGTGGAAAACCAGCGCCGACGGCAAGGTGCTTGCCTTTACTTTGCGCAAGTCGGCCCGCTTCCACGACGGTACACCTATCACCGCCCCGGACGTCGTCCGCTCGCTCGAACGCCTCGTGGCGCCAGGATCCAAAGTCTACAGCTATTATGACTGCATCGAGGGCGCGGAAGCCGTCCATGCGGGTTTGGCCATGCACGTCTCGGGACTCCGCGCTCTGGGAGACGACCAGCTCGAGATCCGCCTCCTGCATCCGTTTCCACCCTTCCTGTCGGTCCTGGCCGGCGCTACGGCCAAGGTACTTCCCCTGGGGGCGTCGAATGGGGCTGATTTCTTCAAGAGGCCGATAGGCTCCGGGCCGTTCCAGTGGACGGAGACCCGGCCGGGGAAGGATTTCACGGACATCACGCTGACGCGCTTTGAGGGTTACACCGGGCCAAAGCCCCAGATCCGCGAGCTCGTGCTTCGCGCGATGGACGAGGCCCACGCGCTTGAGCAGGCCACTCGCGGCGAAGTCCAGGACCTCGCCAACTTTCCTCTGGGTGGAAACGAACCGGCGTTTGCCTCGGGTCGAGATGCCACGGCTCCCGTGGCTGCTACCTGGATCATCGGCCTGAATGCGCGGCAAGCGCCCTTCGACAAACTCGGGGTGAGGCAAGCCTTTCGGGCGAGCCTGGATACGGAAAAATTCAGGAAAACGTTCTACCCGGACGCGATTCCGGCGCATGGCTATATTCCGCCGGGGCTCCCTGGGTTTCAATGGGAGTACGCGAAGCTGCACGGGGAGAGGAAGGCGGGGAAGCCGCCCACGAAAAAGCGGATTCGAATCGCGATCCCAGTGGAGCTCTCCAAAGGCCAGGAGATCAAGCGGTTCCTTGAGGACTCCTTCCGTAATTCGGGATGGAACGTGGAGGTCGTTCCCATGGAGTGGGGAGCGCTGATGAAGGCTTACTCCGAAAAGACCCTTCAGGCGTTCCTGGTCTCGATGAACATGGATTATCCCGACACGGAGTTTCTGATACGGAACTTCGAGTCTTCGAA
>CAYJTX010000365.1:1791-3935 GCA_964372615.1 uncultured Bacteriovoracaceae bacterium
GGCTCAACGACCCGAACGTGGACCGGCTGGTCAAGGCCTCCCGAACCATCCAGGACCGCGTCGTGCGCCAGGCGCTCTATGTCAAGCTCGTGGGACTTCTCAAGGACGCCGCGGTGACCATCGACCTGTTTCACCCCCGTGGCCACTACTGGGTCGATCCTTGCGTCGCGGGCTTCGAGCCCAACCTTCTGTCAGATGTTTACATCGACTACCGCACCGTCTCGATCAAAACTGGCTGCGGCAGAGGTCTAGCGCTGGCGGGTGCTCCATGAACCGAGCGGTCCTGACCGGGCATCCGGCCCCGACATTCGCCCAGCATCTGAACACGAGGCTCGCGCGGTATCGCCGGGGAATCTCCTTTGCCGTAGCCCTGATCGTGGGCATTACTTTTGGCGCGGGCTACCTGGGATCCCAGATGCGATCGGACGCGCAACTTCTCCGCGCGATCAGCGCCCATGTGGCCGACCTCGTCGAATCGCAGGACCGTCCGGACCTGCAGCGCCTTCTGGGCTCCATCGTCCAGGAGAAGGAGGGCAGGATCCGCGTCATTCAACATGGCCAGGTGGTGGCCTCCTCGGGCGATTTGACGGAGCTGGATCGGCCGTTCACGCCCTCGGGCACGCTGACTCTTCCATGGAATCGCCGCATCTCCTGGAGTGGACTCTGGACTGAGATTCCCGTTGAACGGCCGGGGGGCTCGACCGGTCTCCGGGCTAGCCTTCTTCTGGTGACTCCGCTCGAGCGCCCGCTCCTGATCTTCTCGGCTCTGACCCTTTTTTTCCTGGGTCTCGCGCTCGCGGCAGGACACCTGATCGCCGGGCGCCTGCGCCGGGCGATGACCGGCATGCTCGCGCCTGTTCGAGAGCTGGACCAGGCGATCCGGGCTCTCAGAACTCTTCATGACCCCGACGGACTCAAACCCACCGGCATCGCCGAACTTGAGAACATCCGCACGGCGATTCTAGAGACCCACCAGGCCCTCACGAACGCCCGCGACGCGCTGGCCGAAGCCAAGGCCAAAGAGCTTGCCGCCGAAGCCTACCGCCGCCTGATCCATGACCTCCACAATCCGGTACGATGCCTCGGAAACCTCATCAAGCTCGCGGCGAACCCTCCTTTATACGGGCAAGAGGAAGCCCGTGACGCGGCCGCCAAGATTCCAGCCATCGCCGAGCAAATCCTGCTGCAGGTCGACGCCGCCAAGTCCAACCTGAACTTCGAGAGCACGATCCTGAAACTTCAAGATCTTCGCGCCTGCGTCCGGGAAGCGGCGGAGCAGGCACGCCTGTCCTCGGCGCGCTTCGCCGAGGTGGCGGTGGAGATCGAGACGCCGCCAAGTCCAGTCATTGCCGCCCACGACGAGAAGCTCCTCAAGCGCGCGATCGGAAACCTGGTCAAGAACGCGCTCGACGCCTGCCGGGCCAGAGTCCAGGTCGCCGTTTTCCAATCCGCCTCCGAAGTCCAGATCCGGGTCATCGACGACGGCCCGGGCCTGATCCAGGAGGAGGTCGGCCTCTATCTCCAGGGGAGGAAGAGATCAACCAAGGAGGACCGCCCCGCAGTTGGATTGGCCGCCGCCAACCACATCGTCCGCTCCCACGGCGGAAGAATCGTATACCGCGCATCCGAGCTTGGCGGCGCCTGCTTTGAGATTCGGATTTAGGGGGAGGGATGTGCTGATGCAAGAACGAGAAAAACCCCAGATCCTGCTCGTGGATGACGATATCGAATTATTGAAGAGCGCGGACGCACTCCTCAAGGGCACTTACAGCATTTGTCTGGCTAGCTCGGTCCTCGCCGCGAAGAACGTGCTCCGTCAGCAAAGCATCGACGTGGCTGTCGTCGACCTCTGCTTTGAAGGCCAGGCAGCCGACGGCCTCGACCTCATCGACTGGCTGACCAGCGAATTTCCGGCGACTGCCATCATTGTCCTGAGCAGCGACCGCGAGACGAGACGGGTCGTGGAAGCCACGCGGAGAAAGCTCGTCGACTTCATCCCGAAGTCCGCCGACTGCGACCGTGATCTCCGGATGGCAATCGAGCGAGGCCTCGCCCTGAGACGGAAGCTCGAGCCAGAACCCGGAGCCTTTGAGTTTCCCACCCGTTCCCCTCGAATGAAAAAGACCCTGGAGATGCTCGACCGG
>CAYJTX010000366.1:0-3931 GCA_964372615.1 uncultured Bacteriovoracaceae bacterium
CTCTCACAGTCCCTCTTTCCGCACCCCGCTCGCTCACTTTCTAACGGTCATCGAGAACGGCCTGCTGTAGGCGCTCATCACTTCCTTCGAAAAACTTCGGACTCGCCAGTAGAGCTTGCCGACTGGCAGCCCCTTCCAGACGAAGAAGTTCTCTTTGACCCGTCTCGAGAGGACCTTGACCGTGAACGCGGGATCCCTGCCGATCTCGAGCTCGTAGCCATCCGTGAAATTCGTTTTCTGCCAGGTGAGCAGGATGCTGTCGTCGCCGCTCTCGGCCTTCGAAAGCGACGTCTTGTCCGTCGGAATCACGAGAACCGGGGGCAGGAAGTTGAAATTAAACGACCGGATCGCCGAGTAGGCGAGGAAGCCGCTCTCGAGCGGGGCTTCGATCCGGTAGTGAAGTGCCCCCTTGAAGACCTTGTCCTTGTTGAAAATGTAAGAGTCGCCATCGACCTCTCGGCTCAGGACGAGCTTCTGGGCCGCCGGGCTGTCGTAGACCCGCACGACGTGCTTGTCGGCCGCGGGGTAGGGTTTCCAGCGCAGCGTGATATCGAAGTTCTCCGTCAGCTCGCCGCTGTAGACGTTTGACCGGGTCTCCTGGCCCCCGACCAGCGCATCGAGCAGCTCGACGCCCTCATAATCGGGCCGTACCGAAAAAGTCCCCCGAACGATCGCGCCCTGCGCGATACTGAGTGGCTCGCCCTCTTCGTCAGTGGCAGTCCATTCATGCGTTCCCGGAGCCTTGATCATCACGGGCAGCGTGCCCAGGCCACCGACCGGCTGGACGACCTTGCGCAGGAGCTCCACGGGGTCCTTGTTAGCCTCAGTGGGAAGCCGCTTCAGGGAAAGCTGCACGACCGCGGTATCCGGAACGACCCGCCACTGAAAAGTCACGGAGATCTGCGGAACCTGGCTGCCTTTCTCGACGGCAAGCTTCTCTCCCTCCTTGGGTAAGAGCATCTGGAAGCCAACCTTGACCGCTGGCGAAGGCGACGGCGAGGGGCTCGGAGACGGCTCTGGACTTGGACTGGGCTCCGGGCTCGGGGAGGGCTCGGGTTCATCTGGAGGGGCGAGCGCGATCGGGATAGGTGCAGGCGCTTCCGTGACCACAGGCTGCGGGGTCGCCTTCACGAGAGGCGCGGCCGAGACCTTGAGCGACTCGGTCCGGTCCTTGGCCACCTGAACGACCTTGTCGCGCGACTTGAGGACAATGGGCGCGGCGCCCTCCTTCGACTTGCCCTTCACGTCGCCTGACACGACCAGAACGCTGGCGGCCCGACTGATGCCTCCGAGAGTGAACCGGGTCTCGAAGACGAGGCGGATCATGGTCGTCGGCCCCATTTCGATGACGCCACCGCCGTCGATCGAGAGGGACGCGGAGCCCTCCGCGTCCGTCACCAGGGTATCGAAGTTGTAGAGATCGGACTGGATCTCGATCGCGAGGAACTCACTCTCACCGGAGATCTGCCTGCGTACGGCCCCCGATTTCAGCGAAAGAAGGCCGACGCGGATCGCGCGGCCCTCGTCGTCCGCCCACCCGAGAAGATACCTGCGCAGCGAAAGGCCGCTCACGAACACCGCCGCCGCGGAGGCCATGAGAGCGACAGCGAATGTCAGGAGCACGATCTCCCAGAGCTTGAACCTCTCCCAGCGATTCATGCGGACGGAGAAGGCACCTGGGTCGGAACGGGTGCCGCTGGAGCCAGCGCGAGGATCTTACAGGCGGCAAGCGTGATGTCGTCGTCCAGCTCCTTACCGACGTTATGCTTGTTGAATGCGGCGACGATATCGTCGATGACCTGCTCGGGCCCTCCGGGAACCGCCGACTCCACCACATGGCGCGTTCTCTTCTTCCCGTACATCTCCCCGGCGGTGTCTTTCCCTTCCATGAGCCCGTCCGTGTAGAGGAAGAGTACGTCTCCCGGCGCCACCTGGACGACCTTCTCCTCGTAAGGCTGGACGTCTCGCGCCTCTCCGAGCCGCTGGCCGACGGCCGTGAGAGACTTGAGCTGGTATTGGCCTCCGTCTCCGGCCTTGAAGAGCCAGGGAGGATTGTGACCCGCGCTCGCGTAGGTGAGCTGGCCGGTCTCCAGGTCGATGACCCCGAGGTAGAAAGTCATCATGATCTTTCCCAGCGCGGCGTCGTGCACGACCCGATTCGCGTAGGCCAGCATCGTGCCCGGGGAAAAGCTGAAGTCGGCGTCCTCCTGCGCAAGCTTATACATGACGCTGAAGCAGCTGCGGGCGGCTGCGGTGATCAGCGCGCTCGGAAGGCCGTGTCCGGTGGCGTCCGCGATCATGAGCACGAGCTTGCGCCCGACCCCGAAAAAACCCCACCAGTCTCCTCCGCACTCCGAGGCCGACTGGTAGTGACTCCGGATATGCACCATCTTGTTCTGAAACCTCGGCGGCGGAATCAGGGTCTTCTGCACTGTGGAAGCGATCGCGAGCTCGTTCTCGAGGTGGGCCTTTCGTACGGATGCTTCGATGAGCTCGATTATTTTCTGGGACATCGTCACGAAGGATCCGGTCAGAGCCCCGATCTCGTCGCGCCCGCGCGCCTCGAGCTTGACGTTGAAATCCCCCGAGGCAACCGCGCGGGTCGCCTGGTAGAGCCGTTTCAAGGGCGCCGTCATCGACTTCGAGAAAAGGATGGCGAAAATGATCGCCGCCCCGATCGTCATGCAGCCGATCAGGATGAACTTCTCGGCGAGAGTGAAGGTCGCTTTCATCGCCTTTCGCCACGCGATCCGGCTGAGCACGACCAGCCCGAAGCCGGGCCGGATGTAGCTGCCGAGGTACCTTGTTCCCTCGAAATGATACTCCTGAGCGCCGGCGCTCACCTGCCCTCCGACCGCCGTAGCGAAGAGGGGATCGTCCGCGACGCTCTTCTTGTCGAAGAACCGCGCCAGGTCGGAGTCGAAGAGCACCCAGCCTTCCCGGTTCGCCAGCGTGATGCGCGACGCCCGGCCGCCGCTTCCAAGCCCGGCCGTCAGTACGAACCCCACCGCGACCGGAATCCCCGTAGGGTTGGAGATGTTTTTCGCATCGGCTACCAGCACCGCAACGGTCGGCGGAAGCCCGACCTTGGACACGTTGATGAACGCAAACGAGTTGGAGGTGATGTCGGGCATGGCCACCTTGACCATCTCAGGCGTGATCTCGAAGGTGCCCGGCCCGACCTTGCTCTCCGATGAGGCATCGGCGCGAAACGCATGGGCCACTCGCACCCATGCGTTGGATTCGCGTTTGATGAGGCCCAGCCAGACGCCGACGACTCCACTCTGGTTGTCGAGGATCGCCTGAAAGTTCGCCTGCCGCTGCGGGTCGACGGCCTGCGTAGGATCGACGGTAGCGAGCGAGAGCCGAAGAGTATCCAGCGCATGGCGCGCGCTATTGACGAACTCCCTACCTACAAGGGTGGCCTCAGTCGACTGCGAGTCGTAGGTATAGGCGCGCTTGTCCTCGGTGAGAATGACCACCGTGAGAACATTCAGGCCTCCGACTGCGACTAAAAGGAGCGAGACGACCCCGACCAGCAGTTTCGTTCCCACTGAGAACGAGACACGAAATTGCTGTTGCTCCATTCCTTTAGTTTCACTACTCTTTTAGTTAAAATCAACGCGTTGCCCATGGGACAGGAGTGCCCGTCGGTTCGTTGGCGGAAGGTTTCGGGGGTGAGACGTGGTCAATGTGATCAAAGAACAAAAAGGCAACGTTCTCCTGGTTCGCCTTGCCGGGTCCGTCGAAGAGAGCGTGAACTTCGACCAGCTCGTCGGCCCGCCACCCACCGAGCTGCACGTGAACTGCAAAGAGATCCCGCGTATCAATTCCGTGGGGGTCAAGGCCTGGATCAAGTACTTTCAGGGCGCTCAAACCAAGGGAACCAAGCTGAAGTTTCTTGAGTGCTCGACGGCGATCGTCCGCGACG
>CAYJTX010000367.1:0-3927 GCA_964372615.1 uncultured Bacteriovoracaceae bacterium
TCGGTCCCGACCCCCGGCCGTCCGGTCAAGCCGGGAGGCTCGCGTGTGGAAGAGCACTGGCATACGCGGTGGGCCCTGCGCGGGAAGACACGCGTCCTACTCGAAGGCCAAGAAGAGCCAAAATACCTAACGAAGTAGTGCTAACAGGGAGCGGAAAAAGTAGCTTGGGAGCTGGATTTGTCCTTCCTCGCTCGCGGGGGGCCGTCCGTGGGCACGACATACCCTCGCTTTGGGCCATCCCTGGCCCCGCTCGGCTAAGCTCGGAGGAAGGACAAATCCAGCTCCCAAGCTACTTTTTCCGCTCCCTGTTAGGCGCCCTCAACCGCGAGCTCGGATTGACACGCCGCGAGCCCTCGTCTAGGTTCGCCCTCGGCCGTATCTCGGGGGGGATTTCCGATGAAACGCGCGTCTCGAGTTGTTGGATGGTTCTTAGCCGGCCTGGGGCTGGCACTTGTTCCGCAAATCGCGTCCGCCTTCAGTATCGCGGACCACTTCGAAATCACGACCGCGGCGCTCGCGGAGTACCACCGCTGCCGGCCGGGCGCGCTCACTTTTCTTGAGGAGCGCGGGGTCCTCGAGGCCAACATAGCGGAAGACCTCAACCCCATCCGAAAGGGTCTCCTCTACTCGCATTACTACTCCCCATATAGAAAGCTCGACCTCCGTCGGCTCACGTCTCTTTCGGCGGTCCGAGACGACGAGCGTTCCCTGCTCTGGTCGCTCCGGCTTCCCGAGATCCTGCGCCCGCTCTTTGAGCTTCCGGAGATCGCGCTCGGGCACTTGCTGCACCATCTTCAGGATTCCGCCTCTCCTCCTCATGTCATAGCCGTGAGGCACGGGCTTTCCGACTCCTTCGAAAACTACCCAGTTCGAGTCGCCCCGGACCGGGCCCCGGACTGCGCCGCCTTGACGGACGCCGCCGCCGCCCTGCCCTACCCACAGGCGCTCGTCGAGTCCGCACGTGCGACCTGGAGCAGCGTCGAAACCCAGCTTGAAATCCGAATCGGCGGGTCCGAAACCCGCGCAAGCTGGGCCCAGGCGTTCTGGACGCCATCCCAGCAACAGGGTTTCGGGAGTTACGGCTGGGCCGGCAACCAGTTCGGCGTACCGCGCTTCACGCGCTCCGGACATGCGATCGCGATCTCACCAGCGGCCTACGAGACCTTCAAGCAGGCCCGGCTCCGTCAGGCGGTCGAGCTCTCGGTCCGCTCCATCCACCGCTACGTCCGATTGCGCGATCGCGCGAGGTAACCCACCCAACCGTGGACCGCGAGCGACTGCCCAAGAGTTAGCCGATCTTCCATTGCGCACACAGCCCCCCGGCGGCGGAGTCACAATGCGCCTAGGAGGCACCAGGGCTTGGATCGCCTGACCTCGGCACGAATCTCGCTCTTGGCCGACGCGTGAGAACGCAGAGACTCGTTGTTGCTCTTATCGGAATCCTGACTTCGGCCAGCGGCCTGCACCTGATCGCACGCGCGAGCGGGGGCCCCGGTGTCGAGTGTCTCAACCTCGAGGGCGTCTTCGACCAGTACCGTGCCGACCCGGACGGCTGGGCCGTGCGCCTCGGCCATAGCCGCCTTCGCACCAGCAACTTCGGCCTGACGGTCACCGGGGGCGGCATCGAACCTGGTAGGATCGCTGCGAACACGGGCGCGAGGCAGGAGAACTGCGAGCAGCTCGTGCTCGGCGGAGTCGCTGCGAGCAAGAATCATCGCGCGTTCCTTGGCCGGGACCACACGATCCTCGCGTCCATGCCGACGGCGCTTGTGCTCCTGGAGCCCGCGTCGCCGATCGGCCCAGCACGAATTCTCTCTTTCCGCGTCTCTCTTGGAGAGACGCGCGGCCAGATTCTCGACATCACCCGCCATGACGTGGACGGGGTGGATTTCCAGAATCCCGACCAGCTGAGCTGGATCGCCCGCGAGATCCTCGGCCTCACCGGGCCGTAGAGCGCGACTTCAATCGGCGCATGCCGAAGCGTCTTTAGTCAGCGACAAGCTTCGGAAAGAGACTGCGAGCGGACCCGCGCAAAGTGGATGCCCGGGTACTGTTCCGAGAGCGTCTTGAGATCACCGGCTGCGAACAAGGCGGGCACTCGATGAAACGAGGCGCAGACTTCTTTCATGTTTCGGCGCATCGACCGCCAGAACACGGGTGTGAAGGCGGACGGGTTGGTCACTTCGTCCCAATACGGATTCACCCATTCGCGCAAGTCAAACGGCCGGAGAGTCCGGATACGGGGAGCCTCTCCGCTACGCCGGATCCATTCAACGAGGGGCGCGTGGCCATCGCCTCCCGAGAAAAGAGTGTTGTAGAAGCGCAGGCCCTCGTAGTTTGCGACGAGGTCGGCGTTCGAGAAGACGCCCGATACTTGAAGGCCGAACTTCGTCCTTTCCCACCACTCTCCCAGGCGAAGCACTTCCTCGATCGTACGGCCCTCGCGCACGAGCAAGTCGTGGTACTTGAAACCCTCGGAGAAGAAGTGGTCGAGCTTGTCACCGCCGATTCGTACGATTTCTCCCAGTGCGCCGTCGTCGGACCCGGGGGGCCGAGTGGATACGAAGAACTGCTCGGCGCTCCAGGGAATCAACCCGATCGTGGCCAGCGACAACATTCGATTGGCGAGCACTGAGGTGCCCCGGTAGACCGAGTCGCGCCCCGGAGTCAGCCGGTACTCGGTCGGAACCGACTCCAGCCAGGTCTCGAGTGTGCCCTTGAGATTCGGACCACCGATGCGGTCCGACAGCAGCGATGCGAAACGAAACTCTGGTCCGCAGCGCGGGCACCTTCCGGCCTGCTTCAGCCTGGGAGCCTTCCAAGGTGCCTGGGTCGGGGCACATCCCGTGCGATTGACGGATCCGTTCCACACGTCCACAGCCTGGGCGAGCCCTGAATTCAGATACTCGTTTAGGACCTGGCTCGCCTCGGCGCGTGTCTGCTCACGCAGGGCGAAGGAGTCGCACTCCATTGCCGACGCCTCGAGTGAGAGCACCAGCGCAGTGATCCCAAGGACAGTCGCGTGCCTGTACCGGAACATTCCAGGAGCCTCCGAGTGACCGAGATTTCACATAAATGACTCAATGAGTCAAGCAGTCCAGCCGGACGGCAGCCCGAGGGAGATGCTCTTAATAACCTCTATAATTCCATTCGTTATGTTGAGTACCTCAAGAAGGCCACTCAGTGGGCTGACTCGCTTCCCGAATCCCCGCGTTCACTTCCACCCCTTCGCGAAGATCGAGCTCATGGCGGTACCTTCGAGGAATTTCGGCTAGGATCGGCGTCCCACCGCAATCCAGGGTCACCAACGCCTTCGAGGGTGCGGAGTCCCGGATCTTGAGCACCTTCCCTCGAATCGAGGTGAGGAGGCTGCCGGGGACTGGAGCGCCCGAGGGACTCAGAAAGACGTCTCGCGCCCTCACCTGGACGCGCACCCTCGCTCCAGGTGCGTCAGGCACGGCCGCAACCCAGAGGCGCCCGCCCGAGAAATCAAGTGCCGTCAGAGCCCAGTCCGTATCGTGGCACTCCACCTGGGCGTCAATCATCACCGCCTCGCCTCCCGGCTCGGCAAGCGAGAGGAATTCGTCGCTCGCCTGGAGTGCCCGGAGAGGGCCACACGCCGCGACACTCCCGGCAGACAGCAGAACGAGCGTGTCGGCCATTCTCAGAACCTCGTCGCGGGAATGGGTCACGTAGAGAATGGGCAGCCGCAGCTCGTCGCGGAGTCGAGTGAGATACGGAATAATCTCGCGCTTCGCGGCCAGGTCGAGTCCCGAGAGCGGCTCATCGAGGAGCAGAATTCGTGGACCCGCCAGCAGGGCACGCGCCATCGCGACCCGTTGTCGCTCTCCACCCGAAAGTTCCTGGACCCTCCGGCCCAGGAGCGGACCCACTCCCAGCAGCTCGGCGACCTGTCCGATTTCAAAA
>CAYJTX010000368.1:0-3904 GCA_964372615.1 uncultured Bacteriovoracaceae bacterium
GAGATCTACACGCCATATAACACACTCTTTCCCTACACGAGCTCTTCCGATCTGTAAGAACCTAGCCAAGACCAGGGAGAAGGTAGCCCGCGTCCTGAACCAGGCGAAGGACTCGCTCAAGCTTCTGGAAACTCTCGAAAAGGAGACGATCGCGAAGGCCCGCAGCTTCATGAAGATCCCTTCCGCGAGCGAAAGCCGCAGAATCACCAACGAGCGCATCCTCTCCAGCCTGCGTCGTATCGGCGTGGCCAGCGCGAGCCAGGTGGAGGCCCTCGAGAAGCGGGTCACCGAGCTCGAGACCCAGGTTGCGACTCTCTCGGTGCCGAAGAAAGCCCGCGCACCCAAGGAAGTCGAAACCGGCGCCCAACCTACAGTGTAACGTCTCCGCGATCCGGCCGGGGCCCCATCACGGGAGTTCCGGCAACGTCCGTCGCCAGATTCGCGAAGAGCGTGTACTCGGCGAGCCAGGCGAGATTCACCATGCCCGTCTCGCCGGCGCGGTGCTTCGCCACGATGAGCTCAGCGATGCCCCTGGAGTCGCTCTCCTTGTTGTAGACTTCGTCTCGGTAGACGAAGCAGACGATGTCCGCATCCTGCTCGATCGCGCCCGACTCTCTCAGATCCGAGAGCATCGGACGTTTGTCCTGTCGTGACTCCAGACCTCGATTGAGCTGCGAAAGAGCGACGATCGGCACCTTGAGCTCCTTGGCCAGGGACTTGAGCCCGCGACTGATTTCAGAAATCTCGGCGACGCGATTGTCGCTTTTCTGGAATGCCTTTCCGCCTCGCATGAGCTGGAGGTAGTCGACCACGACGAGATCCAGCCGCTTCTCCGTCGCCAGGAGCCTGCGGCAGCGGGCGCGCATGTCCATGACCGAGAGCGAGCCGGAATCGTCGATGAAAATCCTGGACTTGGAGAGCTGGTCAGCGCTCTGGGCCAGCCGGGACCAGTCGCGGTCGGCGAGCCTGCCGATTCGTAGTCTCTTCGAATCGATCCGCGAGAGGCCGGAAAGGAAACGGAAGCCCAGCTCCTCCTTCTGCATCTCAAGAGAGAAGACCGCCACGACCGACTTGCCGTGCACGGCGGCGTTCTGCGCGGCAGTGAGCGCGAGGCTGGTCTTACCCATCGCCGGCCGACCTGCGATGATCACCAGCTGACCCGCCTGGAGCCCCGCTGTCAGCTTGTCAAACTCCGTGAAGCCGGTCGCGAGCCCCGTGATCGACTGCTTCTTCTGCGCGAGGTCCTCGATCACATGCATGTTCTGCACGAGGATGTCCTGCATGCTCGAGAACGACCGCGAGATCTTGCTCTCGGAGACCTCGAAGACGCGGGTCTCCGCGTCGTCCAGAAACGCCTCGACGTCCTCGACGGTGCCGAGCGCGTCGGCGGCAATTCCACCCGCCACTTCGATCATCCGCCGAAGCACTGCCTTGTCCCGCACGATGCGGGCATAGAACGCGACGTTTCGGGTCGCGAAACCGTCGTCGCAGAGTCCTGTTAACGTGTTGGTCCCTCCGACCGAGTCAAACCAGCTCCGGTCCCGCAGCGCCGCGGTGAGCGTGATCAGATCGACCGGATCGCCCTTCTGCGAAAGCGCGATGAGCACTTCAAAGATCTGCTGATGCGCCTGTCGGTAAAAATCCCGCGACTCGAGCCCGACTTCAAGGGCGTGGTAGAGCGCGTCGCCCTTGACCAGAATCGCGCCGAGAATCGAGCGCTCGGCGTCGAGATTATGTGGAGGAACGCGCCCGCCGGTCTCGACGCCACGCGAGCCTCTCGGCTCGATGTCACGCGAGCCTCTCGGCTCGACGACGTTCGCCAGCTCGATCTCGTCCATTCTCCCCCCCTCAAGAAACCGCCGGGAATGGCCGAACTTACTCTTCCTTCACCACCCAGACCTTAACTGTAGCGACCACGTCCGTATCGAGCTTGACAGTGACCGGATGGACCCCCAGCGCTTTGATGGGGTGTTCGATATTCACCCAACGTCGCTCAACCGCGAATCCTGCTTTTTTCAGGGCCTCGGCAATATCGTACGCGCTGACGGAGCCGAAGAGCCTGTCATTCTCGCCGACCTTGCGGGAAATTGTGCAGGAGAACTCGGAGAGGCGCTTCGCGTCCTCCTCCGACGTGGCCTTCTGGGCAAGCCGTTTCTTTTCAAGGGACTTCTTGTGACTCTCAACCGCCGCTAGATTTCCTTCGTCCGCCTCGACGACCAGCCTTCGAGGAAGTAGGAAATTTCGCGCGTACCCGTCTGACACCTTGACGACGTCGCCAATCCTGCCGAGGTTCTCGACATTCTCACGCAATAGAACCACCATGACTGAACTCCTTGAGTTTCCGTGAAAAGCTACGATTGCCTGAACTTAGCTCTAAAGTCAAACCAGGTGTCGAAGAAGCCCAAGCTTAGGACAAGCGGCATCATCAGAAAAATCGCTACCAGTACCGCGACCGGGCGCAGCGGCCCCCGAACCTTCCAAGAGTCCAGGACGAAAGCCAGGATCGCAAGACCCTGCAAAGCGTAAACTGCCATCAAGAATTTGAAAAGATTCAGGGCGACGATAGAAGCGACCCCGACCTCCACCACCAGAAAAAAGCCAGCCCCAATCGTCGGCCATAGCAGGAGCTCGGGAGCCTTCCACTCCCGCAGGAGGGCCGTCTTCCAACCGGCTCTCTCCAGAAAATGAGAAGGATTCAAACGAATCAGCAACATCGCGTTGATCCAGACCAGCACGAGCCCGAAGATCGCTGCCGCCGAAGGCAGCTCAATCAGTACTCTCTGCTGAAGGTCTCCCAGTTCCGTATCCCCCAGCAGCGCCTTGCGCCCATCGGGCGGAAGTGACTCCACGAATCTGCCAACCCAGGTCGCCACCGCAGTCCCGATCGAGGAAACAGGATGAACTCCCTGAGACACCGAGAAGAGAAACCACGCCACCCCTCCTCCAAACACTACGGCAAGCAACGTGAGGGCGACCGACTTCTCAATCGAGCTCCTGCGGAGCGCCGCGAGAGGGAAGATCAGACCCGGGATAGCTGCGAACACTCCGAAGAAAATCGCACTATCGAGGCCGGCGATCGCCACCACCAGGAGCGCGTTGGTTCCAATGGCCGGAACAATCCACCGCTTCCCGCTTGGGTGGATGGCCAGCAGGATCAGGGGAAGGGGAGCGAACAAGCTGAACAGTCCGCTCGCGAAGAGCGCCGCGCTCAGGAAAAAAGGAAAAACAGCGATCCAGGCAGGCGCCCTGCTCAGAATCTTCCGCTGATGCTCCGGGCGGAGGCCGCCCTCGGGGACCTCCGTGCTCGGGGTTTCCAAGCCGGGCTCAGGTGCCCATCGCGACATAGCCGACCAGCGCGAGATTTCGCGCCCGCTTCACCGCGCTCGTGAGCTTTCGCTGGTGGTGGGCGCAGTTCCCGGAAATCCGGCGAGGAACGATTTTTCCATGCTCGGAGATGAAAGACTGCATCATTCGGACATCTTTGTAATCCAGAGCGAAGTCGGTATCGGCGCAGAATCGGCAGACCTTCTTGCGGCCAAATCCCCCTCCCTTTCGACCCATTTTTTCGTCGCCGTCTTTGTCTTCAGACTTGCGATCGGATTTCTCCGCAGACCCGTCACCCCTGCCCTTGCTGAACGTCATGACTTAATCCTCATCTTAATTATTGATAAAGGCGAGCCTTCGGCTCGATTAACCGCGAGCCTTCGGCTCGACGGTGTTTTGAGATCGTAGAAAAGGTTACTCCGCGGCCGACTCGCCTGGACCGCCAGAATCCCGGCCTCCCCGCTCTTCCCGTCTCCCGCCGGGGCGATCGTCGCCACCGCCGCCGCCACCGCCGTAGCCGCCGCCACCGCCACCGCCGCCGTAACCGCCGCCACCGCCGCCGTAACCGCCGCCACCGCCA
>CAYJTX010000369.1:0-3874 GCA_964372615.1 uncultured Bacteriovoracaceae bacterium
GGAAGGCGAGGGACCAGGAGTACGGAAGGTCTCGGGTCAGCGCCCGCACGGTTCTCTCGACTTCGGCCGGGTACGGGTCGCCGCGCTCGACGATCCTCATTGGAAGAGAGTGAGCGGAGAGAAGGACGTGAAGGTTTCCGTCCGCGGAGCCCTCGCGTTCGGACTCGGCCTGCGCCGTGATCTCGTCGACGGTGGTTCGCAGAAGGCGCACGTAGGCCGGGTGGTCCGGCCAGCTGCGGATCTCCGTGACCCTCGGCGACCAGCCCCAGCGGCGCAGAACTCGATGGACCTCGTTGAAGCACGACTCGGTCGTTGTCGTCGAGAACTGAGGAAAAAGCGGAAGGAGAGCAAGCTCCTCGATGTTCGCGGCGCGCAGCCGCTCGAGCCCGTCCGCGATCCTGGGCCGGGAGGCGCGCAGGCCGATCTCGATCCTGCTCCGATCTCCCGACTCCCGAAGCGTTCGGGTGAGTCCCTCGGCCTGCACCTGCGTCCAGTGCAGCTGGGGAGAGCGCCCGCCGATCGCGCGGTAAGCCCGAATCGAGGAGCCTCCCTTGGCGGCGGCGATGGTCGCGGCCAGAATCTGCCGGAGCGGTGCCGGGACCCCGACCAGGATGGCGGGATCCGAGAAGAGCCTGTAAAGAAACGGTCGCACCTCTCCAAGCGTTGCCGGGCCTCCGAGATTCAGGAGAAGTATGCCTCTTCCCGCCATCAGAGCGTCCTGCTGAAGAGCTGAGTGGAAGGCGACTTTCGGCCGAGCCGGGCGTCGAAAGCCATGCAGACGTTTCGCAGGAAGGGTCTTCCCGCTTCCGTTACCTGGCAGCGGTTCTGATCCACCACTACCAGTCCGTCCCGGGCCATCTCACCTAGCCGATCGGGAATTGTTGCAAGGTGGTCCCTCGCGGCGTCGGCGCTCAGGTCCCAAGAGGTTCCGAAGCGGGTCATGAGTTCCAATACGCGCGCGCGAAGAGCGCGATCTTCGTCGGTCAGTACATGGCCTCGCAACAAGGGAAGCTCTCCGCGGCTGACTCGTTCGACGTAGGTCTCCAGCTGCTTTTCGTTCTGGGCGAAAGCTGTCCACGAGTCGCCGATGGCCGAGACTCCCAGTCCAATGAGGGGGTCGACTCGCCGAGGCAGGTACCCCATGAAATTACGATGGAGCTCTCCGCCGGTCGCCGCCTTCCAGAGCGCGTCGCTCTCGAGCGCGAAGTGGTCCATTCCGATCTCTCGGTAGCCGGCGGCCTCGAGAAGTTCCCGGCCCGTCTCGTAGAGGGCTCTTTTCGAGTCCCCCGTGGGGAGGTCATCCTCGGTGAAGCGGCGCTGGCCGGCCTTGATCCACGGCACGTGGGCATAGGCGTAGAAGGCGATCCGGTCCGGGCGAAGGCGGGCAACGGTCGTGATCGTATCTCGCACGCTTGCGAGGGTCTGGAACGGAAGCCCGTAGATCAGGTCGAAGTTGACGCTGGTATAGCCCAGCCGTCTCGCGGCCGTCGTAACCGCCTCGACCTGCTCGGCGGCCTGGACGCGGTTGACCGTCTCCTGCACCTTCGGATCGAAGTCCTGCACGCCCAGGCTGACCCTGCGGAAGCCGCGCGCCGCGAGAGTCGAGAGGTGCAGCTCGGACGTAACCCTCGGATCCGCCTCGAGGGAGAACTCCGCGTCACGCACGGGAACCACGGAGGCAAGGAGGCCATCGAGAAGCCGAGCCAGCTCGTCCGGCGTGAGGTAGGTCGGGGTACCCCCTCCCAGGTGGAAGTCCGAAACAGGGAGCTGAGATCCCAGGCGGGCGCGGTAATGGCCCCACTCCGCGAGAACGGCCTGGATGTAGGGTTCCACTCCGGAACGGTTGCGCGCGATGCGGGTGTTGCAGCCGCAGTAGGTGCAGAGCCGCTCGCAGAACGGGATGTGAACGTAGATCGCCGCCCCTGAGAAGGTTGGCGCCTCGATCCGGCGTCGAAGCGACTCGATCCACTCGTCCGCGGTGGGTCCCGCCTCCCAGTAGGGAACGGTCGGGTAGCTCGTGTATCTCGGCCCCGGCACGTTGTACTTGGCGAAGAGGGAGCGGGTCGTCACTTGCGAACCTCCCCGTCGAGCCGGAGGCGAGCGTGCTGAAGAAACGTCCGTACGCTCTCCACCGGCGTGCCAGGCTTCACGCCGTGGCCCAGCCCGCAAATCCAACCCCGACGTTTGGCCTGAGGGAGCCGGCAGACTCGAGTGAAATAATCCCTCAGCCGTGCTTCCAGCTCCGGGCGGGGAAGAAAGAGCCAGTCCGGGTCGACGTTGCCTTGAACCGCCCAGCGATCCGAGTGCCGCTCGAGCGTTTCGACGAGGTCCTGGCGCCAGTCTAGTCCGATCGCGGCGATAGGCAGGTCCTCAAGCGAGCGCCAGTGCCGCGCGTCCGTTCCCCTCGAGTAGTAGAGGACGGGGACGCCGGTTCCAGCGGCGCCATACCGCTCGAGCACCGCTCGCAGGGCGGGCGCTAGCCGGGCTCCGAATTCCTCGGGCGAGAGCTCGCCCGCGCAGGTATCGAGCACCGCGACCACGTCGGCCCCAGCGCGTGCCTGAGCGGCCATGTTCGCGGCGAGCAGGTCCATGAGCTTCTCGCAGAAGCCCTCGAAGCGGCCGTCCCTGAGGCCTTCGCGCGCCGATGGAATACCGTTCTGGTGAGTCCCGTCCGTGGCGTACGCGAAAAGGGTCCAGGGCCCGCCGACGAAACCGAGCAGCCCTTTGGATGGATCCAGCGCGGAGCGGGTGAGCGCGAGCGCTTGCGCCTGGAAGTCGAGCTTGCGCGCCAGGGCGCTTCCGCCCTGGAGGCGGGAGAGACCTTCGCGATCGCGCAGCAACCCACCCAGCTTCGGGCCGGGGGCATACTCGAGGGGCATGCCCATGGCTTCGAGAGGAAAGAGCAGATCGGAAAACAGAATCGCCGCATCGAAGCCGAAGTCGCGAACGGGCCCGAGGGCGGCCTCGCAGGCGATCTCCGGCTTCCGGCAAAGATCCATGAACGAGTGCGCGCGGCGGAGCGCCTGGTAATGAGAATGATACCGGCCCGCCTGGCGCATGAACCAGACCGGGGCCCGCTCGTCATTTCGGCGCTCGAGCGCCGTTTGAAATAAGGTCATGGCGCTTCAGCAGGCGAGCCTGACGGTTCGCCTTCCCCGTCGCAGAGCTGGTAACCCACCCCGCGCACGCTGCGTATCACCCGGGGCTCTTCCACGTCCGGCTCGACCCAGCGGCGAAGCCTGACCATGAAGTTGTCCACGGTGCGGCTGCTCGGAAAGTCGTCCTCGGCCCAGACCTCGTTGAGGATCTCGTCGCGGCTCACCACCTGTCCGCGCCGTTCGTGAAGGAGCCTGAGGATCGCACACTCCTTGTGGGTCAGCGAGTGCACCTCGCCGCCGGACTCGAGCTCGAAGCGCTCGAAGCGCACCAGGGACTGGCCGACGCGGGCCGCGCTCCCGGGCGGTCGAAGCGCGAGGCTCTTCGCCCGTCGCAGGACATTGCGGACCCTGAGGAGCAGCTCGCGCAAGTGAAAGGGCTTGACGACGTAGTCCTCGGCTCCGAGCTCAAGGCCGCGGACGCGGTCCTCCGGGCTGCCGAACGCCGTGAGGAAGACGATCGCGGTGCCCCCGTGCTCGCGCCGAAGACTCCGCGCTACGTCGAAGCCCGAGCCGTCGGGGAGGCCGACATCGACGATCGCCAGGTCGAAGCGACGGGAGATTTCTTTCTCAGCCTCGCGGGCCGAGGCCGCCCAGGTCACCTCGAAACCCTCCTGCCGGAGCCGTTCAGCGAGGGTCGAGCCGACGTTTCTCTCGTCCTCGACGAGCAGGATGGAAGCAGGGTGTTGAAAACGGAGCGGAGAGCGGGGCAGGGGGCC
>CAYJTX010000370.1:0-3873 GCA_964372615.1 uncultured Bacteriovoracaceae bacterium
CGCCGATTTTCCTCGCGCGAAACTCCGTAGTGAAACCCGGGTCCGAGTCGAATATGAGCTCGCCGTCGCCCAGTGCCTGCATCGTGATGATTGGATCCGCCGCATTGAGCGCCACGACATCCAGCTCGCGCTCGATCGAATTCTGGAGCTTCTGCCTGAGCTTCGCCTGTTCCTCGAATCCAACCGGCCAGGGGTCGAAGTAGACCGCCAGATCGACGTCACTCTCGTCGGTCATCCGGTCCTCTGCGGAAGAACCGAACAGAATCGCGAATCGCGCTAGGCCTTGAAGGCTCTGCCGAAGTTTCTGGACGATCTCCGCCCTGGACCTCTCCACCCCATGAGCCTAATTGACGCACGGAGAAACGCCAACTGCATCTCGATATTCGCCTGGAGCCGCGCTAGAGTCCCCGGCATGTCAAATGATCGCGTTGTCGTGGTGTCCGGAGCCAGAACCCCCTTCGCGCGCGCGCGCACGGTGTATCAGAAGATGCCCCCGTCCACGCTGGGAGGCGTCCCGATCCGGGAGACGATCGCCCGCTCCGACGTGGATCCGGCCCTCGTCGAGGAAGTCTACTTCGGGATCGTGAGCCCGCCCGCCGAAGGCACCAATATCGCGCGAGAAGCGCTCTTCGACTCGGGCCTTCCGGCGTCGATTCCCTGCACGACCGTGAACCGCTACTGCGCGTCGTCGGCCGAGGCCGTCGCCGCGATCACCGCGAAGATCCAAGCCGGCCAGATCGAGATCGGCATCGCGGGCGGCGTGGAATCGATCAGCACCGTCCGCGCGCTCTTCAGCCAGGAGGCGACGGACTACTTCCAGGACATCGCCCGGATGAAGACGACCGGCCAGAAGCTCGGCAAGCTCGCCGAGTTCAAGCCGAAGCTCCTGATGCCGCACGCGCCCGGAATCAAGGAGCCCTCGACGGGGCTCACGATGGGCCAGTGCGCCGATCTCATGGCACGCCAGTTCGAAGTGGGTCGCGAGGAGCAGGACCGCTTCGCGGTCGACAGCCACCTCAAGGCGCACAACGCCTGGGAGCGCGGCTTTTACAAGTCGCACGTCGTGCCCGTCACCACGCCCGACGGGAAGATCGTCGACCGGGACACCGACGTCCGCTCCGACACCTCGGTCGAGAAGCTCGGCACGCTCAGGCCCGTCTTCTATCAGGATGGGACGATCACGGCCGGCAACGCGAGCCCCCTCACCGACGGGGCATCGGCGGTCCTGCTGACGAGCGAGTCGAAGGCCCGCGAGCTCAGGCTTCCGACTCTCGGCGTGATCCGGGGCTTCGCGGCGGCGGCGGTCGACATTCAGAAGGAACCACTCCTCATCGGCCCCGTTTACGCGATCCCGAAGGCCCTGAAATCGGCCGGCGTCCGCTGGGAAGACATCGATCTTGTCGAGATGCATGAGGCGTTCGCCGCCCAGGCGCTTTCCAGTATCCGCGCGATCGAATCGAAGGAGTTCGCGAAGGAGAAGCTCGGCCTCGACCGTGCGATCGGCCAGGTCGACATGTCGCGCTTCAACGTCAATGGCGGCAGCATCCCGCTCGGCCACCCGTTCGGGGCCACCGGCACCCGCCTGGTGCTCCAGACGCTGCACGAGCTCCGCGCCCGTAAAAAGAGCCTCGGCCTGATCTCGATCTGCGCGGCGGGGGGACTTGGCGTCGTTCTGATCGTCGAGGCGACCGCTTGATCGGGGCGCTCGCGGTTCTGCTGGAACCGCGGCGCCGCCCGCATCCAGCTCGTCAGGAGCTGATACGGCCGCGGATCCCCCCTGACCTTCCGTCGAAGTGCCAGACACCCGGTCCCGGCTCAGACAGACGGAACGTGTCACGGTCCTATAAAATAATTTAATTTCAATCAGTTGGAGCTGAAGCGCCTGGCTTACTGGTTGCAGAGATTCCAGCTATCTGCCGTTCCCTGGCGGCAAGTCTGTGGGTCAGAGCGAGGCATTCTTTCCATGTCCACTCGGTACCTTTCCATCTCATATGCGATTGGCTTTGTCGGCAGTCTCACGTGTTCGGCTCTTGCAGATCCGCCCACTGCCGAGACCTGTACGGATTTGAGAGCCCGGTCGGGCGCGGTCTCTGCCTATCGCATGTTCCGAAGCGGGCAGCGATGCACCCTATCGGTCCGCCAGGAAACCGACAGCCCGGTGTACCGCTCTTACCACGTGACGAACGAGGGGCATCTCATGGTCTTCAACGTCCATGGAGAAGGCCCGAATTCCACGGATACGTCCGCACGAGAATTTTTCTTCTTCCCGCGGAGCGCGCTTCCCAGCGTGGAGCAGCGAACCGACGGGCAGCTCGCCGTCACCCTCGCGAATTCGCAGATTCTTCGCTTTTCGCCGGAAAACGGCGCGATCGTGGAATCCGGCTACACCGGCGGAACGGTCACCGAGGACCCCTCCATCACGCTGACCAACCGGGGTGGAGTCGAGTTTCCTTCGATCACGAGCGGGCTCATCCTGGACTGCGGCTGGCGCCGGGGAGCAAGCCCGCTCGGGCGCAGCACGGGATCCTGCGAGGCCAGAGACCCGGCCGGTACGCGATGCAGCATCCGAAACACGGACCTCTTTCGCTATGCCGGAGGCGAACCCCACTTCAAGTTCGCGACTGACGCAGATCTAAAGACCCTGCTGGACCGCCGGTGCCCTCGCCTCGAGACGGGGTCGCTCCTCCCCTCCAATCCAGCAGCCACTCCGGCCCCAGTCGATTCCGGCCCAAATAGAGCTCAACCGGCTGATTTTTAATGACTAGTTGTTCCTTACTGATTTAGTCAAAAATTAGTTGACCGCGCCGTGTAAAAACGAGTATCCTCCGGGTCGCCTCTGAAAAAAGAGGCCGAGCGATGGGAAAAAATTCCGATCGCCGAAGCTGAGCAGGAAGTCGTTGATGCCGCCCGGAAGTACCATCCCCCACAAGCAGGCCGTTCAGCTCAGGCTCTTGAACGAGATCTCGACACGCCTGCAGAGCCTCCTCGGCTCCGAGGAACTCTACCAGGACATCGTCAACATCATCCAATCCAAGTTCGACTACTACTGCGTCCATATCTGGAGCGTGAGCCCGGATCAGTCAGCGACGCTTCGCGCGCAGGCCGGCGCCTACCGCAATCATCTCAAGCTCGGGCACATCATCCGCGCCGGGGAAGGCATCGTCGGTTTCGTGATCCGCAACCGCCGCTCGCACCTCTCCAATGACGTCTCGAAGGACCCGAACTTCACCAACCTCTCGCTTCCGGTCGTGACGCGCTCGGAGCTCTCGGTGCCGGTGATCAAGGACGGAACCGTGGTCGCGGTGCTCAACATCGAGAGCGACCAGATCGAAGCATTCGACGAAGACGACGCGCTCACCCTCGAGGCCATCGCGTCGCAGATCGCGGTCGCCGTGACGAACCAGAGGCTCTATCAGGACGCCACGAGTTTCAGCCGCAAGCTCCAGAGCGCGGTCGACGAGAAAACACTCGAGCTGCGCCGCGCGCACGAGCGCATCCTTGAGCAGCAGCGCCTTCTCCAAAAGGAGAACAAGGCCCTCAAGACCCTGGTGAACCAGGATCACAAGGCCAATGACATCGTGGGCCGGAGCCCCGCCATTCTCTCGATCATGATCATGGTCGACAAGATCGCGCCGACCACCGCGACCGTCCTGATCCAGGGCGAGAGCGGCACGGGCAAGGAGCTCATCGCGCGGCGGCTGCACTTCAAGAGCGAGCGTTCGGGCAAGCCCTACGTGACGGTCAACTGCGGTGCGCTTCAGGAGTCACTCCTCGAGAGCGAGCTCTTCGGACACGAGAAGGGCGCATTTACCGGAGCGGTCGTGCAGAAGATGGGCCTCTGCGAGACGGCCGACGGGGGGAGCCTCTTTCTCG
>CAYJTX010000371.1:0-3865 GCA_964372615.1 uncultured Bacteriovoracaceae bacterium
ATCCTCGCACGACTGGGATCCGCAGAAAGCTAGCGGGGTAGGGTAGGGGCTTTCAAAGCCGTTGTATTAACAGTATCGCCCAACTGACAGATCGGTGGCGTCATAGGTGTTGGGCGGCATCCACAACTTTGTCAATACCGCAGCAGACGCGGTGAACCTGCTTGTAGATCTTCTTGTCCGTTGTGAACAGCATAATGGCGCGGTTATAGACGACAATCCTGGTCGTGTCGCCCTCGTGCTCAATGATTAGCTCATCATACTGCAACGGATCACCCGCCAACGGATCGCCGTAGTTGCCGGCGGCCCCGAGAAGCTCGTTGTCGTGAATCGCCACCACGATCTCACGTGATAGCGTAGGTCCCTCTAAGACCGTGCTTTTCAGTTTGCTGAGGTCTTTTGGGTCACTGACCATGCCCTGCCGGTAAGTCACCCTGTCGATCCTCGGCAACTCGGGCCTGCCTCCTTTGTCCCAAGGGGTTCCCTGCCAGTTGCGGATCAGGCCCTGATCCCCGCAAACCGGGCACTGCCAGAGGATATTGCTCGTGCTGGGCTCGAAGCCCGGGTGGATGATCCCGGGGCATAGCTTGCTGCCCGGTTTTCTCCGGCATGCGACATCGAACTGGCGCTGAGTCCCGCTGGGCTCGCTCGTCGCGGCAGCGATGATCCCTCCAAGATGGCTAATGAGCCTATGGGAGTGGAGCCCTTCCGGGACCTTCCCCTCCGTATTCAGGAAGTGCGTCATGTCTGTGATCCACGTATTGGCCATGGACTACCTCGACTCTATGTGCTCGCGAGCTGAGCGCGAATTTACTGCTTTCCGTCGGGCTTGTAAACCGAGCAGAGATAGACGAAGAGCCACAGGCCAGCAGAGCCTGAGCCATGAGAGAGGATTATGTCCCGCGCGGGCAGGCGTCGCCGCTTCGGGGGTGCTGATCTCTACTCTTTTTGTGAGCGGGGGTCGGGTGTCGGCCGAAGCTGCCTTGCGACCCACAAGCAGGGTCTTCTGCGAAAGGGCGCGTTCGGGATGTCAGAGAAAGGAGCAAAATTTAGGCCGCAGCAAGCCTGGGTGCTCGATTTTCCTGTAGATAAGCTCGCAAGGGTACGGGAAAGCCCAGCTGAAAGGGGCGGAAAACAGGTTGCACATCCTTGCGGATAGCGTTATAATCTGCAACCAGAATGAAAACGCCCGCATCCAGCCCCGCAGGACGATTCGTCGAGGAACTCCTCGGCCAGGGCCGGTTCGCCTTCACCCGGGAGGAAGCCGAGCGCCGGCTCCTGCGATCCCGGGCAGCCGCGTACATGGCCCTGCACCGCTTGGTCAAGGCGGGATGGCTGGTCATGCCCCGGTCGGGATTCTACATGATTGTGGACCCGCAGCACCGCTCTGTTGGGACGCTGCCGCCGGAGTGGTTCATCCAAGAGCTCATGAAACACATGGGCCGACCGTACTACGTGGGTCTTCTGTCGGCCGCCCAGTTCCACGGCGCGGCCCATCATCGCCCGCAGGAATTCCAAGTCGTAATTCCGGAGCGGGCGGTCCGACCTATCCGGGCGGGCAACGTCCGGATCCGCTTCTATGGTAAAGGCGCCTTCGACCGTTCGCAGATCCAGGACGCCAAGACGCCGACGGGCCTGATGAAGGTGGCGACGCCAGAGACGACGGCGTGGGATCTGGTCCGGTACTTCAAAGCCGCAGGCGGATTAGAAAATGTGGTTACGGTTCTCTCGGAACTGGCCGAGAAGCTCGATGCAAAGAGGCTACGCGATGCGGTGAAGCGGCACGGAGAGGTCATCGTGGCCCAGCGGCTCGGTTATCTCCTGGATCGTGCCGGCTGGCGGAGTCTTACGAAGAGCCTGGCGGACTGGATCACGGACGCCCCCTTACGACCGCTCGATCCGGGCTCCCCGGTTGACCGCGCCTCGGAGAGCCGCAAGTGGCATCTCCTGGTGAATGCGGAGCTGGAGCCCGAGGCGTGATTCCCGAAGCCGCGATCACGCACTGGAGGAACGTCGTCCCATGGCCGCAAGACGCCTAGGTCGAGCAGGATCTGATCCTGTCGCGCGCTCTAATTGAGATCTTCCAGGAGCCGTTCCTGTCGAAGGGACTCCTCCTCCGCATGGAGTCGGAGATCCCGCCTGTGATCCCCTTCAGGCTCAAGGTCGAGATCAACACGCGAGAGCATTTCTCCGTCTTTGGGGCGCAGCCTCGTCTGTTCGGCATCCGCTCGCCGTGGTTCGAGGGTCGTGCCGAGGTCCAGACCTACACGTTGGACGAGCTGCTAGCTACCAAGCTCCGCGCGCGCTATCAGCGCCGCAAGGGACGCGACCTCTTCGATCTGTGGATTGGTGTTGGGATGAACGCCGTCGATCCCAAAAGGGTTGTCCAGGCATTCCGCCGATACCTGGAGGCAGAAGGAAGCGGCGTGAGCCGCGACGCCTTCGAGAAGGATCTCGCGGCAAAGATCGAATCCCGTGCTTTCAACGATGATCTGCGGCCGCTTCTGGCTCCCGGAACCCGCTACGACGCCGTGAAGGCGGCGGAGCTCGTCGAGGAGAAGCTCCTTTCCCTCTTGTGATTCCGGTTGCAGATCTTTGCGCTTTGCGCAAGCATCGGCGACAAGAACGCCTCGCCGATCTGCGTCCTCTTTCTCTCTTTGTTCAGTCGGGCGGAAATAGGTTTTCCTGGGAAGCGTCGGATGGAGGTGACGCTGGGACCTTTGCCAATCCGATGACCGTAGCGTTGTAGCTACCTGAACAGCCTCCTTAGATCCCACCCGGTAAGCTTCCCGGCTATCCTTCGGGCAATTCTCTGATCCACCCGGCCTTTCAGGACCGCCTCGATGTCTCCCAGAAGTGCCAGGTCGTGGCACGACGGACGGGCATAGGTGACTGTTTGACAGCTGCGCAGAGATCGTCCTATGTAGCCCAAAGGAACATTGTCCTAAACAATGTTCGGTGTTAGGAAGAACCCAAGCATATTCGGAGGACCATGTGGCTGAAAACCTCGTTACGCCAGTAAGAAGAGAGATCGACCGGCTTCAAAAGGAGATCGAACAGAAGACCTTCGAATTGGCATCTTTGAACGATGAGCTAAAAAGGCAAGAGGGTGCATCAACTTCTGGGAGGCAAAGACAGAAGGGCACGGAGACCGAGAAGAGGGCGGAGAAGGGCGACAGAGACCGCTCCGGTGAACTGGAACTCGGTGCTACAGGTGCTTCCCAGCCGTTTCACGCTCGGGGATCTCGCAAAGACGGCAGATGCTAGGGAAAATCGCCCGTTTATCTCCGCTAGATCGCGGTGAGGTGGGCGAAGCAGGGAAAAACCAAAAGGGTCGAGCGAGGAAAGTACCAAAAGGTGGAGTCAAACAAGGTGCGCACCAGATCTTCATGACTTGCGCTACAAGCCTCTCCCCCTTAAATACTTTTCCGAGAACCCTCACTCCCTTCTGCGCCTCAAATGTCAGGATTTGGTTTGCATCCCATGACATGATTACTGCAAATTGTCAGGCACGACTTGACGAGAGAATAGGTTTCGCATATTAATAGCTAAGCGAGGAGGTCGATGAGATTTTGATGCTGAGGAGGGGAGGAGGCAGCGGAGTTTCTGCCAAAGCAGCGTGCATCTCTCTCGTTTAGCAGCCCAAAGTTGTCAAGGTGCAAAATACCGGGACGTCACGGCACAAAAGTCCAAGGACTATTCAAGGACTATTTTGGGGCAAAAACCGGGAGTTTTTGGGGATAGGCAGAGGCAGGCGAGACATCTAAGTTTTGAAAAACATTGAATAGGGAGAACCAGGGAGAACCCTGGAATCGGCCTGTCACGCCGGAGGTCGCGAGTTCGAGTCTCGTCGGCCCCGCCATTTTAG
>CAYJTX010000372.1:0-3865 GCA_964372615.1 uncultured Bacteriovoracaceae bacterium
CTCCGGGTGATCCTCGGCCTGACGCGCGCGTCCTCCCGGTTCGGGCCGCCGCTTCGCGCGTGGTATGTGTCGGAGAACGGCGTCGTGTCGCTCGTGCCCAATCTGGCGCTGCCGTGGGCCGCCGCGCGCTATGTTCTCGCCTCGGGCGACCGGGAGTTCGCGCGCCGGTGGTTCCGCGTGGCGGAGCGGGCCGTCGGCTTCGTGGAGCACGGCTCGCTGGAGGGTGGTCTGATCGGCCGTCAGCAGCCCTTTTCGGACTGGGAGGACAGCGTGCGGCGCGAGGGCCGGGTCGCCTTCACGAACCTGCTCTGGATCCTCGCGCTGAGGGGCCTGTCGGATTGGGCGGCCTTTCTCGGAGACGGGTCCTCGAGCGTGACCTATGCCCTTCGAGCTCGGGAGGCGACTGAGCGAGTTCTGGATTTCTTCTGGGACGAGGAGCGCGGCGTCCTCAGGAACTTCGAGCTCGACCCGCGGCTGACGGCCGACGCGAACCTGCTCGCGGTGGCCCACGGCATTCTGCCCAGGGACAAGGCGGA
This sequence comes from uncultured Bacteriovoracaceae bacterium, assembly GCA_964372615.1. Taxonomy (GTDB): domain Bacteria; phylum Bdellovibrionota; class UBA1018; order UBA1018; family UBA1018; genus CAYJTX01. The sequence goes on from CAYJTX010000372.1 coordinate 537, forward strand.
GCGCACGATGCGCGCGCTTCGAGCGAGCCCGCTCTGGACGCCCATCCCCGGCAGGCCGACCTGGCCTGAGTACCCGCGCCGGATGAAGAGCTTTTTCGTGAAGCTCGGGGGCATGACGGATTACCATGACCGGCTCACCTGGGGCTGGCTGACGGCGCTCGCGGCGATGGCCGAGCGCTCACTCGGCAACTGCGACGCCTATGAAGGAATCGTTCGCGAGCTGTCCGTCCTCTATGACCGGTACTCAGAGGTGAGCGAAGTGTATGAGTGGGACCGTCGAAAGGGCGCCCTCCGCCCGGTTTCGCGTGCGCTTTACAGGTCGGAGCGCCCGTTCACCTGGGGCGCGGGGATGTACCTCGAGGCGGTTCAGGGCGGCTGCTACGGCCCCGTCCTGAGCAGCGGCCGGTAGGTCTTGAGCCAGCCGCGGAACTCCTTGCGGCGCTCGGCCCAGGGCTCCGCCCACGGCAGCCGGGGCTCAAGCAGGCTCCGGCCCATCGCGAGCAGCCCCTCGACGTCGCGCAGGTGGACGAACTCCGGCGCCGGGCCGTTCGGCCCCGCGCAGTCGGGCCCGCCTTCGAGCCCCTGATTGTGGTAGTTGCCGAGCGGCACGCTGATGCCGACCGTGCGAAACCCGTAGGCGAGAGCGGCCGAGGCCTCACAGGTTCCGCCGTCCATCACGCGCTTCTGGTGCCGATCCGGAAGCCGACGCTGGGCCTGGCGCGCGAAGACGCTCAGGGCGCCCGCGTCGAAGACCGAGTACCTGTCGCCGAGCCGCAGAACGGGCCCCTTGCCGATGTCGGCGCCCGGGAGCTGGCGCGAGGTCTCGAGGCTGACGCAGATCACTTCCCTCAGGCCTTCCGACAGCCAGCCCAGCTCGAGGTGGCCGATCGCCCCGATGAAGCCGACCTCCTCGGCGCGCGTGAGGAGCCCCAGGAACGGGGGCCGCTTGCGGGTCTTCCTCGAGAACAGCTCCAGCGCGAGCGAGCAGATGCAGAAGGCCCCGACGAGGTCGTCGGCCGCCTTCGTGTAGATCAGCTAACCCTCGAGTGCATGAGAGCCTCCGGGCTCGACCCACCAGGATGAGCGAAAGCGAAATCCCCCAAAGACGCGCTTCGGGTCTTCGATGGGCCGATGGTCCTGCCCTGGCAGCGCGACCTGCGCGGCGTCGATCGCGCGCCCGCTCGCGAGGAGCTTCGCGTTTCGGAGGTGCCCCTCGCCGAGCCAGCCTTCGTCGTCGGCCAGCCAGACCGGCGCGTTCTCGAGGCTCGCGGTGGGCGATCCGCCGTGCCACTTCACTTCAAGAAGGTCAGGCCGGGCGAGCGAGACGCCGTGAAAGCCCGGATGATCCATGTGGGCGATAAAGACGCGCACCGGCTCACGTTCGCGGGTCTTGAGCAGAGCCCGGTACTCCGCCCGCGAAGCGGCCCCTACGACCACGTTTCCGATGGGGTCCTGAAACCAGGGCACCTGGCCCGCCTCGAGGGCCTGCGTAATGACGCGAATGACGTGGCCTTCCCGGAACGGGGCGCTGGGCTGGGACAGGATCGAGGTCAGTAGGTCGAATCTAGGCAGTTTCATGAGGGGAGGGTATATACCCCGACAATGGGAAAGGCGACCGAGGCGGCCGGGCTTCTGGAGGAGATGCGCGAGCTACTGGAGCTCGCGGGCGAGAACCCCTTCAAGGTGCGCGCCTTCGAGCGCGCGAGCGGCGTCGTGGGATCACTCCCTGACGAGGAGCTGCTCGGCCGCTCGAGGGCCGGGACGCTCACGGAGCTCTCGGGCATCGGCAAGGGGATCGCCCTGGTCCTGACTGACTTTCTCGAGAAGGGTGCCGCACCGGAGCGCGACGCGATCCGAGCGAAGCTTCCGGAGGGGCTCTGGGAGATGACTCGGATTCCCGGGCTCGGGCCCAAGAAGGCCCAGCAGCTCATCGCGGAGCTGGAGGTTCGCTCGCTACGGGATCTCGAGTACGCGTGCCGCGAGAACCGGCTTCTCAAGCTCAAGGGGTTCGGCGACAAGCTTCAGGCCAGAATCCTCGAGGGCATCCGCTTTCTCACGGCGAGCGAGGGGCAGGCTCGGCTCTGCGACGTTTTCGAGGTGGCGGAGAGCCTGGTGAAGGAGCTGGATCAGGCGCTCAATCGTGAGCGGCATCCCGCGGGAGGGGCCCTGCGCGTGGTGGAGGCGGGCGCCCTGCGCCGGAGGTGCGAGACGCTCGCCGAGCTCGACTTTCTGCTCGAGGCCCCGGCCGGCGATCGCGAAGTTCGTGATCGGGCCGAGAAGGCGCTCGCGGCTTTCCGGGCCACCCGGCCCGGCCTCCTGGCGACGAGACTGCATTTCTGCGCGCCGGAGCGGTTCGGCTACCAGTGGGCGCGGGAGACTGGAACCGACGAGCATTGGAAGAAGCTCGGGGCGCCCGCGGCCTTTGACGCGCGCGACGAGCAGGAGTTTTTCAAGAGGCTCGAGCTCCCCTGGATCCCGCCCGAGGCGCGAGAAACCGGCGAGGAGATCGCCTGGGCGCGCGCGGGGGGTCTCGAGCGCCTTCTGCCGTGGGACGGCGTGCGCGGCGTCTTTCACAACCACACGCTGCGCTCCGACGGCTCGGCGTCGCTCGAGCAGATGGTCGAGCGCGCCGAGAAGCTCGGCTACGCCTTCATCGGCATTTCCGATCACAGCCAGTCCGCCTTCTACGCGCAGGGGCTCAAGCCAGCCGACCTTCGCGAGCAGCAGCGAGAGGTGGACGAGGTTCAGGAGCGCCATCCTCGAATTCGGGTCTTTTGGGGCATCGAGAGCGACATCCTGGCCGACGGCTCGCTCGATTACGACGAGAAGTCGCTTCGCGAGTTCGACTTCGTGATCGCGTCGGTGCACTCGCGCTTCGGGATGGACCGCGAGGCGATGACCGACCGAATTCTAGCGGCCGTGAGACATCCCGCGACCCGGTTCGTGGGGCACCTGACCGGGCGGCTGCTGCTCGGGCGCAAGGGCTATGACCTCGACATCGAGCGGGTGATCCGCGAGTGCGCCGAGCGCGACGTGGCCATCGAGATCAACGCCCATCCGTCCAGGCTTGACATCGACTGGCGCTGGGGGCCCGAGCTGCGCGCGCGCTCCACGCGGGTTTCAATCAATCCCGACGCGCACGATCTGGCCGGCTTGGAAGACACCCGCTACGGCGTCGCGATGGCGCGCAAGGCGCTGCTCCCGACGGAGCTCGTGGTCAACGCGGGCGGCGTTGAGGAGGTGGAAAAATGGCTCGCGCGGCGGTGACGGATCTCCGGCGCATGGCCGAGATCCTGGTCAAACAACTGACGGGCGGCGAGCGGATCAAG
>CAYJTX010000373.1:0-3830 GCA_964372615.1 uncultured Bacteriovoracaceae bacterium
GAGTGAGGAGCTTCATCTCGTTGGACTCGGCGCTTCGCTCGAGGGCGCCAAAGAGATGCCGGCCGCGAATCATCATCGCGATCGTCAGTTTGCCGACGCGCGAGCGCTCCTCCTGAAAGCGGATCATTTCCTCGAGGAGCTCGAGCTTGTCCATGCTCGCGATCAGGGCCTGGTAGGCGAGGTCCTGCTCGTCGGAGAGTTTCATTTCACGCGCGGACTGTAGGGAGATCACGTTGCTCATTCTGTTCAACCCACTGAAGTTTTAGTAGTTCCGGTCAGGTCCATGCACCCCGGGACCGGTGGCGGCGTGAAGCGTTACTCCGTGCACCACGATCGCGGGGAGCCCTTGAGCAAGGCGGGTGCCAGGGCTCCATCGCTCGAGATACGGCTAATCCAACGGCTCCATTGGGGCCGATTCGCTCCGGGGCGTGGCGTCACTGTTTAGGGTTCAGACGACCTGTCTAATTCTACAACGTCAATGTTTTCGCCTGGATTGCCGATCAGTCGGCTGGGAGCAACTGGCTTATGGAACGAGTCGGCCTGAAGTCGAGATCGAGTATGAGAGTGATACGTGCGATCGCCTGCGCGGCAGGTCTGGGAGCAGCCCTGTCGGCTACGGCCGGCACGTTGATGCTGCCGCCGCCGCCCCCGCGAGCGGAGGGGCCGGGTGAGGGGTATCCCGAGTCGACCTGGGGCCAGGCGCCGGCCCGGGCGAGCCGAGGGGCTCGCGACGGGATGGCTGAGTCGTTCGCGGCGACCGAGGAGGGAGGCGCCGATCGGGCGCCCAGCTCGGAGGTGCCGTCGCAGGTGACGACGGATACGGGCACTCGACGCATCGCCGCCCCGGCCGAGACTTCCGATTCCACGTTCGCCGGGCGCACGGGCCCGATGTCCCTCGACGAGACGAGCTCGAAGATCCGCCGCAAAGGGGTTCAGGAGGTCGCCGTGATCGCTGGGGATCTGGGCTTCTTCCCCAAGACGTTCTTCGTGAGCCGCGACATCCCGGTCCGCATCTACGTCACCGGAGCTTCGCGAAACACGCTTTGCATCATGATGGACTCGTTCCAGGTGAGAAAGCAGATCCGTTCCCAGCGCATCGAGGAGATCACGTTCACGCCGAGCACCCCTGGCAAGTTCCGGTTCTACTGCCCGGTCAACGGCATGGAAGGGACGATGATCGTGCGGGAGCTCGCCTCAACGGCAGGAGACTGAAGCGGCGTCATGGGCGTTTTTGAAGACTCAGTAGCTACCTTTCTCGGGGTCGTGAAGCCCTTTCTCGACGACGACGCCGTCTCCGAGGTGCTCGTCAACGGGCCGAACGAGGTCTTCATCGAGAAGCGGGGCCTGCTCGAGCGCACGCCGGTCAAGTTCAAGGATGAGCAGGCGCTCCAGGCCGCGATCCGCAACATCGCCCAGTTCGTCGGCCGGCAGATCAACGAGGAGAACCCGATTCTCGACGCCCGTCTTCCGGACGGAAGCCGCGTCGCCGCCGTCTTCCCTCCCTGCTCGCGCAAGGGCGCCACGCTCTCGATCCGGAAATTTTCCAAGGGCACGCCGACCTTCGTGGATCTCATCAACCGGGGCTCGATCTCGAAGGACGGCGCCCGTTTTCTTGACGTCTGCATCTACCTCGCCAAGAACACGGTCATCTCGGGCGGCACCGGCTCGGGCAAGACGACGCTGCTCAACGTGCTCGGCTCGCGCACCCCGAGCACGCAGCGCCTGCTCGTCGTCGAGGACTCCTCCGAGCTCAAGATTCACACCGATCACGTGGTGTTCTTCGAGACCAAGCACGCGGACGTCATGGGCAAGGGCGCCGTCACGATCCGCGATCTCGTCAAGTCGGCGCTGCGTCTCAGGCCCGACCGGATCATCGTGGGGGAGGTTCGGGGCCCCGAGGCGATGGACCTCATCAACGCGATGAACACGGGCCACGGCGGCTCGATGGGCACGACCCACGCCAACACGCCCTACGACGCGCTCGTGCGCCTCGAGACGCTGGCGCTCATGGGGGATTCCAACGTGCCGGTCGCCGCGATCAGACGCCAGATCTCGGCCGCCATCCACCTCGTCGTCCAGATCAAGCGGATGCACGACGGCTCCCGCAAGATCACGAACATCGCCGAGATCATCCCGGAGATCGACGAGCAGGGCCGCTACGTCACCCGCGACATCTTCCGCTTCATCCAGCGGGGAAAATCGGCGGACCACAAGATCGTAGGCGAGTTCATTCCGACCGGATATATTCCGACCTTCATGCACGAGATCGAGATCAACCGCCTGCCGTTTCCGCGCGAGAAGTTCGCGCCCCCGCAGTGGTATCTGGATCTCCTGAGGAAGAACAAGGGTAGCATTCCGGACGCCGCATGAGCTGACCCATCGTGAAATGAGCGCAGCAGCGACAGGCACCTACGACCTCGTGGTGATCGGATCGGGCCCGGCCGGTCAGCGTGCCGCGCTTCAGGCGGCGAAGGCCGGCAAGAAGGTCGTGATCATCGACCTGCCGGATTTCTTCGGAGGGGGCTGTGTCCACAACGGAACCCTTCCCTCCAAGTCGTTCCGGGAGTCCGTGTACCGCTACTCGCTCGGCTCGCGCGGAACCCTCGGCCGTGAGGCCGACCACATCGCTAAGAAGGAGAGAAAGGCCGCCGCGCTCCCCGACATGGCCCGCCTGATTCGTCGGCGCGACCGGGTGGTGGCCGGCGAGGTGGCGGTCATCTCCCATCAGCTGGCGCGCAACGGGATCCAGGTTGAGCTCGGGAGGGCCCGGCTGATCTCCGGGAACGAGGTCGAGGTCGTTTCCGAGAAGGGCAAGACGGTGCTCACGGGTTCCTTCATCGTGGTGGCCGCTGGCGCCCGCCCGGTGGCGCCCGCGCACCTCGCGATCGACGGACGGACGGTCGTCGACAGCGGCTCGATTCTGGCCCTGAAGCGGATCCCGAAGTCGCTGATCGTGCTCGGAGCCGGGATCATCGGCTGCGAGTACGCCAGCATGTTCGCTACGGCGGGAACCAAGGTCTACCTCGTGGACCGCCGAAACGAGATTCTCGCCTCGGTCGACCGGGAGATCGTCAACCACCTCGTGGAGCGCTTCACGACCCAAGGGGTCGAGGTTCTTCTGGACTGCGAGGCGCTCAGGATCGACCGTCGTTCGACGAAGAATGGATCCGGGACCCGCGTGCACCTCTCGAGCGGTCGCAAGGTCGCCTGCGACGTCGCGCTGGTCTCGCAGGGTCGCTTCGGAAACACGGAGGGGCTGGGCCTGGAACAGGTCGGTGTCGACCGGGACGAGCGGGGCCTGATCAAGGTCGACAAGCACTTCAGGACGACCGTATCCACGATCTACGCGGTGGGAGACGTCATCGGGCCGCCCGCGCTGGCCTCGACGAGCATCGAGCAAGGCCGCGCGGCCAGCCGCCATGCCTTCGGGCTGGGCGAGCCGGGCGAGGACGTCATGCCATCGCTTTTCCCGTACGGGATCTACACGATCCCGGAGATCTCGACCCTCGGCCCCTCGGAGGAGGAGCTCGTCGCCCAGAAGGCCGACTTCGTCGCGGGGAAGGGCCGCTACCGCGAGCTCGCCCGCGGGCAGATCGTGGGAGACAGCTGGGGCCTGCTCAAGCTCCTGGTCGACCGCAAGTCGCTCAAGCTTCTCGGGGTTCACATCGTCGGAGACAACGCGGCCGACCTGATCCACATCGGGCAGGCGGTCATGGCCCTCGGCGGAGACGTGCACTACTTCATCAAATCGGTGTTCAATTATCCGACACTTGCCGAGGCGTACAAGACGGCGGCGTTTCACGCCGTCAACCTCATCAAGGGCACCACCA
>CAYJTX010000374.1:0-3810 GCA_964372615.1 uncultured Bacteriovoracaceae bacterium
TGTGCTGTTAGTATCTAGTTTTGGATTTTTTCTGTATTTTGTGTTAAAACGACTCAATTTGGCCTTCAGACCTATCACACTTCCCTACGCGTCGCGGGTGAAAGCGGCGGTAGGCGGCCCGAAGCTGGGGGGGCGAAACATGCGCGTAGATCTGAGTCGTCGAGAGATCGGCGTGCCCGAGCAGCGTCTGGAGCACCCGGAGATTCATGCCCGAGTGCAGAAGGTGCGTCGCGAACGAATGGCGAAGCACGTGCGGGGAAAGGGTTGAAGGGAGCACCGCCTGCGCGGCAAGGGACTTGAGGGTCTTCCAGAACGACTGGCGGGTGAGCGCGAGCCCGCGGTGGTTGACGAAGAGGTGCTCGGTCGCAGGCTCGAGCGCCTGTCGGTGCGAGTCCGTCCAGCTCGCGAGGCGTTCGCCGGCGGAGGGCGCGAACGGGACGACACGCTCCTTCCCGCCCTTGCCGTTCACGCGCACGAACTCGCGCTTGAGATCGAGCTGCGCGCAGCGCAGGCTGACGAGCTCCGAGACGCGAAGACCGCTCGCGTAGAGCAGGTAGACCATCGCGCGGTCTCGGGCCTTGAGCGCCTCCGCCCGTGGGTCGTTGTACGAGATGAGCCCGTCGTCCGCTGCTCGAAGCAGCTCGCCCACCTGTTCGACGGTGAGCGCCCGGGGGAGCAGCCTGGGGCGCTTCGGCCTTCGCAGCTCTTCCGACGGATTCTCGGTCGCGCCGAGCTCGAGGCACCGGAAGCGGAAGAACTGCCGAAGCGCGCTCACCTTCCGGGCGACGCTCGCGGGTCCGAGTTTCTGGCGCGAGAGATCCTCGACGTACGCATGGAGGGTATCGGGTGTAATCGCGCCTGAGTCGGGCCGTTCCTTCAGCCACAGGGCGAACTGCGCGAGATCACCCCGGTAAGCGCTGATCGTGAGATCCGCGGCCCCCCGGTCCAGGCGGCAGGATTCCAGGAACTGACTCACCTCCGTGTCGAAGCCGGAAGCCCCCGATTCCATAGAGTGAATTTAACACGAAGGTGACACTTGCTGGACATCGCGGCGCGTTATATATGTGAAACCGTTTATGAAAGGCCTAATGGAGGGAATCCGATGCCGGTCCGGAAAATGAGACGCGCGCTCACGTTTGCGGCGCTCATGGCACTTGGGGCACTCTCCACTCCGCCCTCGCAGGCAGCCGAGCCCGGAATGATCGAAGTCGGCGTTCCGGCCCCGGTGAGTTTTCCCGGTGACGAGGGCACGACCGGCCCGACCGGCAGCGCGACGCCCGCGCCCGACGAGGGCATGTGCGGTGCCTTCGACCCCGACTGCCGCCGCCGCATCTTTCGCGTTCTCGGCGGAATTCACTTCGCCGAGATGGAGATCGAAGGCGGCGTGCGCTTCGGAAACGGCCCGCTCGACGGAGCCGTGCGTTTCGCGGTCACTGGAGTTTCCGCGGAGACCCCGGTCGGCGGGATCGACGTCGCGATGTTCGAGGCCATCTACCTGCCGCAGCAGGGAGGGATGCGCATCCGCCTGACGGTGGCCGACAGCGACGTGCTCTTCTTCTGTAAGGATCAGGACGGGGGCACGGTCGCTCCGGGCATGGCGCTCTTCGCGCAGTGCGAGCCGACGGGCATGTGGGGCGTCGGCGGCACGGTGCTCGAGGGCCAGATCGATACGAACACGGGTCGCTGGGCGGCCCGCTGGCTTGAGCTCCACGGGGTTCTCAACGTGCTCAGGAACGGCAACGGCTTTGATTTTCTCAAGAGACAGCTTCTCGTGCACCTCGGCGCGAGCGTCGACACGGTCTCGCCGGGCTCCACGCCTGGCGCGGGCACGAGCGCCGAGACGATGCCGCGGGTGAACGTCGGCATTTCCGGCATGATCCGCTCAGACAACAACCGCTGGGAGATTCGCGGCTACGCGGGCTACCGCCCGAACGTGATCGCCTGGGACGACTACGCGCTCGAGGCGCGGGCGCAGGTGTTGTACCATCTCCTGCTCAGTCGCGGCGTGATGGCGACGATCGGCCTGGACGCCCACTACACGCACTGGAGCGTGCCGTGGCACTCGATCGGCCCGTTCGCGAGCGATCGCGAGCGCGACAGCTTCTTCGTCGGCCTCATGTTCGGTATCGTCTTTTAAAGCCGTCGAAGCCGCCTCTGCAGCACCGCGATTTTCTCGTCGCGCTCGTGCATGAACTCCACGGCCCGATGATACTTGGCTTGTACGAGTGTTTCCGCGGTCGTGTTCCGGACCGTGACTACGGCACCCCAGGGGGGCTTCCCAACCGGGATCGCCCGAAGAGTGATTTGCGCCATTTCGCCCTGAATCGTGGCGGGGACTTCGTCGAGTTTCAGGTGTTTGCCGTGTGTGGCGACGTGGACAAGGCGGCAGCGGCGCGGGTCGCGACCCTCGCAGACGGTCAGGCCGATCGCGTCGCAGAGGATGATTTTGCCCGGGCGTTTTCGGCCGCGAATTCCAAGCAGCGATCGCATGGCGGGGTTCATGGCGACGAGCCGGCCTTCGGCGTCGATGACGCCCGTGGGATCGAGTGAAACGTCGAGGGCAACTCGGGCCAGACTGTCGATTTTCGGGAGGTGAGCCATTGCGACTTCAGCCGGCCCTTCCACCGGTCAAACTCAGATGCCGCAAGAACTCGAAATACTCATTCTCGAGGATGTCGGCGTGCATCGGCTTCTTGCACTGCGGGCAAGGTAAGGGTTCGATTGTCGGGACTTCCGCAGCGCGCACGAGGTCTTCCACCAGGAGTGCAGAAGTCACTCGCGATCCACATCCGTCGCAGAGGTAGGGGACGACGACACGCTCAATGGCGCAGCAGACCCGGCCCAGCACCGCCGGCGTGAAGCCTGCGAGCTCGGCGAACACCTCTCCGAGAATGGAGAAGCGGACTTCCCTCCCCAGGGGCTGCAGGCGTTCGAGAAAAAGGATCCACTCTCGGATGCCGCACGAGTTGATCCGGGTCACTCCCTCGACATCAATCGCGAGGGTTCTGGCCTCCTCCGGGCATAGGTCCTTCAGCGAGGTGACGACCTTGCTCAGGTTGACGTCCTCGGTAATAGCGCCCGTGAAGAGAAGGTTCAGCCTCGGGGGGGTAAATACCGCTCGTGCCTGGAATGTACGTGTGACGAGGATCTCGTACGCTAGAGCCATGCTGCTTCTCGTTCTTCAGATCGGTATCCCGGTCCCGGTTCTTTTGGGGTTTCTCGTTGCGGCAGGCGCTTCCGATCTAGCGCGATGGGTCAGTGAGTTTCATTCAGGTGAGTGGGAGTGATCCCTTCGCAATGCGACTCCAAGGATCCCGGAGCGTTGCGATCAGATATCCCCTGTGGCCGGCCCTCACCGCCGACCCGACCGGCGCGGGCCAGGGCGGAGTGTGGATGATGCCGGTATCCGGGCTGTAGCGACCTCAGTCGTTCTCAGAGGGCTCGGGCGAAGGCTCGGCCCCGGGCTCCGGCTCCTCGAGCCGGGTCCGGGCGAAGCTCAGCTCGCCGGCGAGCGAGTTGAGCGCGAGCGACCCCACGACCGCGCTCGTATGGACAATGATCCGGCTGTGGAAGAGCGGAACCACGGCGACCCGCTCGACGACGACGGCCCATTCGCGCCCGCGCCACCCTCGCCCGCCGCCCCGCGCGGTGCTCGAATTCGATCTCCTGCACGTGCCGCGCAGCCTGGCCAAGGCGCACCGGCGCGCCGAGCGCGAGGGATGGAAGACGACGCGCGATCGGGCGTTTCGCGAGGTCCTAGGAGCCTGTCCGGGTAATCCTCTTTAGGTTCGATTTGGGTTCAGTTTCAGT
>CAYJTX010000375.1:0-3802 GCA_964372615.1 uncultured Bacteriovoracaceae bacterium
TCACTCGGGGGCGAATCCAAGTATCGATGAACTGCGCGTGATAGACCGAGCCGATCGCGCCCGAGGAAGCGCCATAGACAACGACCCTATCCGCCCTCTTGAAAAACCCGGGTTCTTGCGCCCGTAAGCCAAGCAGCGCCTGTCGGATATTTCTCTCGCCCCAGTGATAGACCTTCCGCGGCGGACTCATTCCGAACACCCCGTCGTACTCCGCGACGTGCAGGCCCACATGCGCATCGCCCGTGCAGTAGGGGAGGTAGAGAACGGTATCCTCCCGCAAGGGGCTCGGCCTTGAGTTCTCGCCCGAGTCCGTTAACGAGAAGAGTCCGTGCTCAGGCGGCGGCCCTTTCACCCGCATCGACGCGAACGGAACGGGCCCCAGACAGCTCGCCCCGCTCCAGCACGCGCCGCCTCCACTGAAGTAAAGGACGAGGCGCGCGCGATTTCCCTCGCGGATGTAGGCTCGGTAAGGCGAGCCGTCCCCGCAACGTCCGCCAGGCACCTCAATCGCTCTCCAGGCGGCTCCCGCCCATGCGTCGACCGACGCCAATAACACCACTCCCCACACAAGTCGCATTCGCGGCCGCCCCCCCAGGGGCTTGATCTTAGGACGTCAGAAGTGGAGTCAGCTCAAAAACACCGCGCAGGGGAATCTCAGTGGTAAGTGCATGGGTCTTTGCTCAGGGGTGCCGAACCGACGAGCCTTCAGGTGACATAATCCATCTTATCGGACCTAAAGCAGAGGGGCCCCAGGACCGTATCCCGGAGCCCCCGCTGAGACTCATCGTCTGAGACTGCCCTCAGTCCTTCTTGTCTTCCGCTCGGTCCGCCCGGTCCTCGCGCTTGTCGCGACGGTCTTCCCGCCGGTCCCGCTTGTCTTCCCGCTTGTCCGCCCGGTCCTCGGCCCGATCGATCTTGTCCTCGATCCGGTCCATCACGCCTGTGTCCGTCTTGGCGTCGATGCGGTCTTCCCGCCGATCCGCCCGGTCCTCCGCGCGATCCCTTCGATCCTCGCGGCGGTCGGCCTTGTCTTCGCGGTGATCCCGGCGATCTTCCCGCTTGTCAGCCCGGTCCTCACGCCGATCCATTCGCTGGCCAGGAGGCCCGCCGTGCTGGCCCTGCCCCTTGTGTTGCCCATGCTGCTGACCCGGATGACCCGGCTGCTGACCCATCCTCTTTCCGGGCATTTGCCCCGAGGGACGCTGGCCGCCGCCAGCACCGCCGCCGCCGCTTCCACCGGCCTTGGGTCTGCCCCCGCCCGCACCGGCCTGAACCGCGATCGGCGCGGCGATCGCAGCGATCGCCGCTATCACTAATGCTTTTCTTAGTATCGCACTACCCATGAAGGTCTCCCCCTTCGGTTAGAGTTATCGGCTAGTCCTGCCAGCTCGAGCGTGTCGATCCAGAGGATCGCCATTGAATGAAACGGCCGGATAAAGGAAAGGTTACGCCGATCCATATGCTGATGTCATTTCAAAGATTTGCCAATTTGCTGACGGTAGGCAGCTTCAGGCAATGGCGCTAGACTCTTCCCCTATGCGCCACCTGAATCGTCTCCTGTACTGCCTCGCGGCGGCCTGGATGGGCTGCCAGGGGGGCCTCTCCCATGCCCTGTTCGCTTCCGCACCGGCGGGCGGCGAGGCCGCCCCGCACGTGACCCTTCCACTCGACGATTATTTGGAGATGAAAAAGCGCCTGGACTCTCCCTCGGTCACGACGCTCGAGGAAGTGGTCCTCTCGGGTGACATGAAATCAGATAGCGGCGTCACAGTCACGTTTCGGGGAAGCGCGAGCGGTCTGAGGCCCGCCCGAGAGGTTCTCGAGCAGAACGAGTCCTTCAGTCTCTCGAGCTGTGAGGGTTCGGCGATCCTTTCCACGCACGGGAATCAGATATCCCTGATTCCTCAAAAGGAGCGTTTCCAGCTCACCTGCCGGCTGCTGGCCCGGCAAAAGGCGGAGATCACGCTTGCGCTCCTGGGAGCACTGTCGGTTCGAAGCACCGTTCAGGGCGCGGAGCTCATAGTCCGCTCGGTAAGCGCCGAGCGGAGGGAGTTCGTACTGGCCCGGTCCGACGGCTCCAAGGCGGTCGTGGCGGGCGGACCTGTGTCGGCGAGCGGTCGCTACCGGGTCAGCGTCTATCCCGATGACGTAAAGTTCGAGTACTCGCTCACCTTCTACAATCCCAATCGTACGAGCCAGCCCTTCGCCCTGGATCTCAAAAACGGGGAAACCGTCCAGGAGGTCCGAACGGAAATCCCCTATGAAGAGAGCGGTAGGCAGCTGCGTCTGAAGGTGACTCCGGGGGAGTCCTCCTTCTTCCTCAGGGGCACCCTGAAGGCAGGGGCTTTCCAGCCTCCTCTGGCCTCGAGCCAGCAGTACCTGCTGCTGGAGAACCATCCCCTCCTTCACGTCACGTCGCAGGCGAAGGCCAGGCGCATCTCGCCTTCCGAATCCGGCATGAATCCTCGTTTCGCTGGAGCCGTCGCGTTCCTGCTCCGGCCCGAGGACCGGCTGACCTGGGAGAGCCAGAAGCTCGCGGTTCTTGAAACCCAGGGCTACACGATCGACGGAGCCAACTACGTCTACTACGTGCCCCAGCAGGGCGAAGGAATCGTCGAGGCACATTTCTCGATCGAAAATCGTGGCGTTCCGGAGATCACGCTTCCTGTTCCAGGGAAGGCGACCTACCTCGAAATCAACTCTGTGCCCCAGGCCCTGTACAAGGATGATCGGGGAAACCTGCTCATCCACCTCCCGGCCGGCCGGCCGCAGCTTCTGGTTCAGTACCGCCCCACGGACGACGTAGGTTCCATGATCGGCTCCATCCGCGATCGGCTTCTTCGACCCGACGGCGTGATCAGTGATCTGTCGGTCCGCGTCCTGATACCGCAAGGCTGGCAGCTGCTTTACGGGGGAATGGTTTCGGATTTCCGTACTATTTTCCGCGACGCCCCCTGGGCCAGGGCGCTCGCCCTCTTTTTTCTCTTCGCGCTTTTCTTTCGTAGGCTCGGGCTTCGGAAGTCGCACCAACTCCTCGGCGGAGCCGGGCCGGCACTCCTCGTACTGCATCAGCCGGTTTGGTTTGAGCTCCTCTCGGCCGCGTGGGTCCTGGGGTGGCTCTATCGGGTGCGACAGCCGATTCTCGGATGGATCTCTGTCTCAAGGGTTCGGAAGGCGGGAGCCTTTCTTGCCGCTACCGCGGCCACCCTCGTGCTCCTGGTCCATTTCGTCGACCGGAGGGAGTCCGAGCAGGCTGCGAGCGACTTCCTCAGCGGAGCGCCCGCCGCCAGTCCGCCGATCCGAAGCGCGCCCATGGCGGGCGCGATCAGGCGAATGGGACGGGCCAGGATGGCGCGGAAGGAGAAACTGGAGGCTTCCGCCGATGCCCTCAGCGACGAAGGCGGCGGAACCGGTGCCCTCGCTGAGGCGGAGGAGCCCCAGCCTCAGGAGGCTCCAGCCGCGGAGCCCGAGCTCTCCACGGAATCTGGCTTTCAGGGCATCCCCGCGCGAATCAAGATCCCCCGCGGCGGGCGCAGCTTCGAGTTTTCTCGCGCGCTGGTCGAAAGAGACTCTCCGGTCACGGTGTGGGTGGGCGTCGTCAGCGCGCGTCTCTGGTTTGCGATTCCCGCGGCGCTCGTCCTGCTGGCGCTCTGGATCGCCGCCTCCAATCGCTCTCTGATCTTCCGCTTCCTCCACGCAACAGAAGGGTCATAGTTCTAACAAAGTACCGAAAGAGAGTTTAAGTGAGTGCGTGGGTTCCCGCCGTACCCGACTCCAAGGATCCCGGAGGGTACGGCGGGAA
>CAYJTX010000376.1:0-3783 GCA_964372615.1 uncultured Bacteriovoracaceae bacterium
GCGGCCTCTTCGCCCTTCTCCTTCTTGGTTTTCTCCCACTTCTTCCAGCTGTAGACCTTCGAACCGAACTCGCGCTCGACGAGCTCGTAGCCCCACTTCATGAAGCCGCCCTCGGTGTACTTCATGATGTTGCCCTTGTGCACGAGCGTAAGCGACTTGCGTCGGTTGGCCAGGGCGAACTCGAGCGCGGATCGCACGAGGCGCTCGGTGCCCTCCTTCGACACGGCTTTCACGCCAAGCCCGGTCGTCTCGGGGAAGCGGATCTTCGAATACTCCTTCGGGAAGTGCTCGCGGATGAGGGCGAGCATCTTCTTCGCGCCCTCGCTGCCCATCTCCCACTCGATGCCCGCGTAAATGTCCTCGGTGTTCTCGCGGAAGATCACCATGTCGACCTTGCCCGGATGCTTCACGGGCGACGGGACGCCCTTGAACCAGCGGACGGGCCGGAGGCAGACGTACAGGTCGAGCAGCTGCCGAAGCGACACGTTCAGGGAGCGGATCCCGCCGCCGATCGGCGTGGTGAGCGGGCCCTTGATGGAGATCGGGTAGTGGCGGAGCGCGGTCAGCGTGTCGTCGGGGAGCCAGTCGCCCGACTGCTTGAATGACTTCTCGCCCGCGAAAACCTCGAACCACTCGATCTTGCGGTCCCCCTTGTAAGCCTTGGCGACCGCGGTGTCGAAGACGCCCTGCGCGGCCCGCCAGATGTCGGGCCCCGTGCCGTCGCCCTCGATGAAGGGGATGACCGGGTTCTTCGGAACCCTGAGCTTGCCGCCTTCGAGTGTGATTCGCTCGCCGCGGGCGGGCGCCTTCAGTGTCTTGAACATGGGAGGGGCTCCTGTGAAGCGTAAGCAGGCTACGCCTGCGGACTTTTGATGTGGCGCCACTCTAGCGCCCGGCCGGGCGCGGGGTCAACGGACCTCTGGACCTGTGTCGCCGCTGCTGTGTCGCCGCTGCCACATTCACCGCAGGGCTCCGGTTCCGTACAATGTTTAAGGAAGGGGACTCCGGGGTTCATGATCAGATTCGGGTCAGCCATATTGGCCGGCGCGGCAGCGCTGGCTGTCTCTGTCGGCTCGCAGGCGGCTCAAAAAACTGCCCCCTTCACCTGGAACTGCCCGCAGACGCTTTCCGGCGGAATCACCCCGGTCATCCCCGTCCGAACGACGGTGAACCTTCGGGCGACAATCGCGAACCCAAGCAACCCGGAGCACCTCGTCTTCGACACGACGGAGCTGAGGAACCTCCTCGGGCCGTACGACGCCGGTTCCCCGCAGTTTCGCGCGGGGGGCCCCGACTACCACGAGTGCGTGCGATCCGCGGTCGAGAACGCGGAGATCGATGCCTGGCAAAGCTGCAGCGAGATGCTCACTGCGGCGAACTGGCCCACCCCCGCCAACTCCAGCACCGCCGCTTTGAAAACGGCGGGCGACGCCCGCAATGCCTGGTGCCAGGACGAGTCGGTCCGTTCGGTGAGCGCGTTCCGAAAGTACGCGGTGGAGCTCAGCACCGCCGCCGAGGCGCGGGGAGCCCTTCCCGCCCTCAAGCCGATGACGCCGATCGACGCAATGGGCATCTCACCCGTCCCGGATCAGGCCGCGCGCGAGGCGATCCGCGACCGGATGGCCAAGCACTGCGGCACAAAGGTCACTCCGACGTTCGGGATGGACAACCAGTCGGCGTTCGCGGTGGCCTTATCGTCGGACTTCGTTCGCGACCAGCTCCCAAGCGTCATGGCGCGAACGGACGTGAGCCAGGGCTGCAAGGACCGCCTGATGGCCTCCTATATCAGTGAACTTGCCGCCGCGTACCCGCCTCCCTCTGCCTGCCCGTCCGGATCGACCGCGGCCCCGTGCGTGGACGCCCGCAGAAGGGCGGGCGAGCTTTTCGATCAGCTCCGTCAGTGGCTGCCGGCCACGGGGAGCGAGAGGGCCGAGGTGGATCGACTGGTCGCTTGCATCCGCGCCGGCCAGAACGAATTTGAGAATATCGCCTTCCTGGGAACCGAGGTCCGGCAGATCCACTCCTGCCAGCCGGTACCTGCCCCTCCGTCGCCCGACAGCAGCCGCGTGATCAACGAGCGGGACGTCGGCACCTCGATCGCAGCCGAGTACAAGCTTCAGAACCGGGGCTCGGGCGTCTTCCGAGCTGAGCTCAATGTCACCTTCGACGCCGGTCTGGCCGCCGGCCTGGCCGCCAGCGACTTCAGCTCGCGCACCACGACGCAGGTCAACCAGTGTCTGAACACATACAAGGACCAGCTGAAGGGCCCCTCGGGCGAGCGAATTGAGATCGTCCTGGGAAACCCGTCGGGACCTCCTCCCGCGCCTCCCATCACGATCGAGTTCGACCAGAGAGCGGAGGCGCGCGCGAACGCGCAGGTCTGGTCGGGCTCGATGGTCACCACGCTCCCCGGTTCCACCCAGACGGCGCCGGACTGCCCAGTCATCCTTCATGAGCTGCTGCATCGCCTGGGCCTCATCGACGAGTACGAGGAGACCGCCATAGGCCACCACGTCGATCCCAGCACCGGTGGACTCATATCCGGCGAGACCGGGGCTGTGGGCGCCTACACCAGCGCCGACTGCAGATCCCGCGGGCCGGAGGACTCCATCATGTCCAATCACATTGCCGCTATCGATCGCGCATCAGGCCGCTATAGCGCCCTCTCGTGCTCATGTGGTGGCCTTCCTTCGCGGGAGCTCGAAACCTGCCGGGCCGGAGTCGCGGGAATGGCGGAGTCAGCGACGGAGTGTCCGAGGTACGCCGCGGGGAGTAGCCTCGCCTCCCTGCCGGCGTCTCCGCCCCCGACGGCTCCGCAGCTCACGGCCTACAACAATGCGACCCCCGGGCTCTCGGCCGACGGCAACACCCGAACGGTCCGCTCCCACGTGGCTCCTCGATCGCTCCTTCATCCGGCCCACTTCCGCGCCATCACACAGCCCGGCTGCGCCTCGGCGAACCGCGGTCTCTATACGTGTTCCCGGTCGGCCTACGCGACCAGCCGCGCGCATGGCGGAGATGGGTGCCCCAGGCTCCCTGCAGTCTGCGGGACGGAGGCTTGGCTGCAATGAGGTCATGGATTCACGCACTCGCGTTTCTGCTCGGGAGCTTCGGCGCCGCGGCGTCGGCCGGCGCCGGAAAGCCGCTCGTCGCGCTCGTCCAGCGTTCCATGCCCTCCGGCCTCGAGGAGCTTTCGCTCACGCTCTTTGACCAGGAAGTCCGCCTCGTGGCGAACTCCAACTTCCTGGAGCCGCCCAGTCCCATAGCCCGGCTCGGAATTTTCGTCGCGCCGATGACCGAGCAGCTTCGCACCGAGCAGGCCGTCCTGGCCAGCGACCTGGGCAGGCTCGTCAACCAGAAGGCCGCCGCGAGGGAAATCGGCGTCACCCCCGCCTCGAGGCCCGCATCACCCCACGAGACGCGATGGCTGCTCAACGGAATCCCCGTGCCGCCCCAGTCGCTCTACCATCCGAATCTCTCATCGCTCCTCGGCCGGGCCCGCAGACTCGGTGACTGGAAGCCCCAGGACGCCGTCGAGGCCACGCTCTCGAGCGATGGGGCTCGCCTCGAGCTGAAGTTCACCGGCAAGTCCCCGCGCGCGGCCGAGTCCAAGGCCGTCGACAAGGCCTGCGAACGCCGCACGGGCCCCGAGAAGGTCCTGATCGGCTATCTCTGCCGAATCAAAGGCTACGGCACGGCCTACCTGCAGCCGTCGGCCCCCGCGAAGGGGCGCTAGGAGCCTGTCCGGGTAATCCTCTTTAGGTTCGATTTGGGTTCAGTTTC
>CAYJTX010000377.1:0-3782 GCA_964372615.1 uncultured Bacteriovoracaceae bacterium
TTCGCGATGTCGCCCACCGGCTCTCCGCGCGAGTAGAACACCCCGTCGCCGTTCATGCCGGTGATCACTCGAACCAGCTCCCCCTCGAAGCCGTTGATCGCGCTCGTCACGACCACAAGCGCGAGAACGCCCAGGGCCACGCCGAGAACCGACACCCAGGCGATGAACGACAGAAAGCGATCCGACTGCTTCGAGAGCAGGAAACGGCTCGCCAGCGTCGGGACACCCGAAAGAAGCCCCATGCCCGCCCGGTCAGTTCGCCTGCCGCATCAGCGGAAAGAGGATGACGTCGCGGATGCTCGCGGAGTCGGTGAAGAGCATGACCATCCGGTCGATGCCGATGCCCTCGCCGGCCGCGGGCGGCATCCCGTACTCGAGAGCGCGGACGTAATCGGCGTCGACGTCGCAGGCCTCCTCGTTGCCGGCTGCCTTGGCAGACGCCTGCGCCTGAAACCGCTCCAGCTGGTCGACCGGGTCGTTAAGCTCCGAGAACGCGTTCGCCATCTCGCGCCCGTAGACGAAGAGCTCGAAGCGATCGACCACGAACGGGTCCTTCTCGTTTCGCCGCGAGAGCGGCGAAACGTCCATCGGGTACTGGGTCACGAACGTGGGCTGGACGAGCTTGGACTCCACCCCCTCGTCGAAGATCGTCATCTGGAGCCCGCCGATCGTGTCCTGAGGCTCCAGGTGCCAGCCCTTCGCCCTCCCGTATTCCAGCAACGCCTGACGATCGCGAAGGCGCCCCTTGGGAAAGTCCGTGTGCTTGCGGATCGCGTCCTCGACCGTGATGCGCTCCCACCTTCCGTCGAGGTCGATCGCCGTTCCCTGGTAGGTGAGCTTCCGGGTTCCGAGCACGCGGTCGGTCACGCGCTGGAAGAGGCGCTCGGTGAAATCCATCAGATCCTCGTAAGTCGCGTAGGCCTGGTAGAACTCGAGCATCGTGAACTCGGGGTTGTGCTTGATCGAGATCCCCTCGTTTCGAAAATTGCGATTGATCTCGAAGACGCGCTCGAAGCCACCCACGACGAGCCTCTTGAGATAGAGCTCGGGCGCGATGCGAAGGAAGAGCTCCAGGTCGAGCGTGTTGTGATGAGTGATGAACGGCCGCGCGTTGGCTCCCCCGGCGATCGGCTGCAGCATCGGCGTCTCGACTTCCATGAAGTCGTGCTCGACCAGAAAGCGCCGCACCTCTTCGACGATTCGGGAGCGCTTGCGGAACGTCTCGCGCGCCTCCTCGGTGACGATGAGGTCGACGTAGCGCTGCCGGTACCGCAGCTCCACGTCGGCGATGCCGTGAAACTTCTCGGGAAGCGGCTGGAGAGCCTTGGTGAGCAGCACGAGCTTCTCGCTCGCGACGGAGAGCTCGCCCGTCCGGGTCTTGAAGACCGTGCCCTCCGCGAAGACGATATCCCCGATGTCGAGCTCCTTGAAGAAGGCGTAGCCCGCGTCTCCGAGCTGGGTCTGCCGGATGAACAGCTGGATAGTGCCCGAACGGTCCCGAAGGGTGACGAAGGACGCCTTCCCGAAAACTCGGATAGCCAGGATGCGGCCCGCGACCGAGACCCGGGGGCCGCCTGTCTCGAGCTCTTCCTTCGATTTCGCGCCGTGGTCCTCGTGCAGCTTCGCGGCCAGCGCGGTCGGCGTATACCCGTTCTTGTAGGGGTTCTCTCCCCGCTCTCGCAGGGCATCGAGCTTCTGATACCGGACCCGGACCTGCTCCGGCAGCCGCTCCCCCTCGTTCATCTAGTGGGCCCCTTCGGCGGCGTCGAGCCGTGAGGCTCGCTCTTCAAGATACCGCTCGGCGTCGATCGCCGCCATGCAACCCGTTCCAGCCGCGGTGACCGCCTGCCGATACACGAAATCGGCGACGTCGCCCGCTACGAACACCCCAGGAATGCTGGTCCGGGTGCTGCCCGGCTCGGTCAGGAGGTAGCCGTTCGCGTTCGCCTTCAACACATTCTTGAAGAGCTGGGTATTGGGCTCGTGCCCGATCGCGACGAAGAGGCCCTGGACTTTCAGCTCCGAGACGGCGCCTGTCTTGAGATTTTTCAGCCGGAGCGCCTCGACTCCCTTTTCGCCCAGCACCTCTTCCACCGCCGAATCCCAGACAAAGCGGATCTTGGGGTTTTTGCGAGCCTTGTCCTGCATGATCTTGCTCGCGCGCAGGGTGTCGCGCCGATGCACGACCGCCACGCTCTTCGCGAACCGGGTCAGAAAGGTCGCCTCTTCCATGGCGGTATCGCCGCCACCCACCACGGCTATGTCCATGTTGCGGAAGAAAAACCCGTCGCAGGTCGCGCAGGCGGAGACGCCCTTGCCCCAAAGACGCTTCTCCGAGGGGATCCCGATCCACTTCGCGGATGCTCCGGTGGCGATGATCAAGGTACGCGTCCGGACCTCGGTCTTCTCCTCAGTCACGATCCTGAAAGGGGCTCGCGAGAGATCGATCGAAACCACGTTCCCCCCCCGGAAGCGCGTGCCGAAGCGCTCCGCCTGCTTTCGGAACGCCACCATGAGCTCGGGCCCCATCACCGGCTCGGCGAACCCCGGGTAATTCTCGACATCGCTCGTGATCGTGAGCTGGCCGCCGGGCTGCTGCCCCTCAATGATCAGCGGTTTCAAATTCGCGCGGGCTGCGTAAATAGCGGCAGTCAGGCCAGCTGGCCCGGTTCCAAGAATCGTGACCGACTCGACGCCCTCTTCCATGGAGTAGCCCTCTTGGAGCCGGAGCGATCAGGACGTGGAGGACTGCTGCTCGGCGATCTTCTCGATGCTGATCCACTCGGCATTCGCGGAGTCGTCTGGAAGATCCGTCGTGTATTTCTGCACGTCCTCGGCGCGGATCACGCTCCGCGCAATGTTGCGCTCCACTACGCGGACATCAAATTTCTTGGACTCCACCGCATCGCTCAGAAGTGACATAGGATCGCAGAGATAGAACGGAGGCCCCCCCGCTGTCAACGAATTGGAGGGACCCCAAGGCTTGGGATTGAAGGGGGTATGAGAGGGGGGGGGCTGGAGGCGGGAACTTGGCACGCGGGGACAAACTAGAGCGTGCCAAATTCCCGCACTCTGCCCCCCTCTCATACCCCCTTCAGTGCCAGGTCTTTGGGTCCTCTTCCGCGTCGTCTTCATTAATCGAGCGGTCCATGTCCTTCTCGTTGTTGATCACGAGCTTAAGATGGGACTTCTTTGGACCCTTCTTGCCCGGCGGCCTCTTGGCGCGACCCATCAAATAATCCATCCAACCCTGCTGACGTCGTTTCTGCCTCACTCGCCACATCGCCGTAAACCACAGCGTCGCGATACCTGCGACCATGCCACCCAGGTGGGAGGAGCTCGCCAGCCCGGATCGCCCCGAAAAGAGGGTGGTCATGAACTCGATTCCGGCCAGGATCCAGACGAAGTGCTTGGCCTTCATCGGAAAGAGCATCATGAAGAGCAGCACTCGCTCTCCGAACAGAATGCCGTAGGCCATCAGCAGCCCGTAGATTCCTCCTGACGCGCCGACCATCGGGGAGTAGAGGCCCTCCCCTCTCCAGACCAGCAGCTGGAGCATGAGGTAGAGCAACCCGCCCGCCGACGAGCAGATGAAGAAGAAGCGCGTGAAACGCCACTTGCCCCAGGACGCCTCGAGCTCGCCTCCGATGAACGCGATCATCATGAGGTTCAGGAACAGGTGCATCACGTCCCCGTGCAGGAAGACGTACGTGAAGAGCTGCCAGAACTTGTACTCGAGGACGAACGACGCGGGGATGAGCGCGAGCCAGCCCAGGAGGTTA
>CAYJTX010000378.1:0-3746 GCA_964372615.1 uncultured Bacteriovoracaceae bacterium
GAGGCACGACCCGCTCCGCCATGAAGCCGATCCTCGCGCGGTCGCCTGAGGGATCCTTCCAGGGTTCTTTCCCGAACACCTCCATCCTCCCTGCGCTCGGCCTGAGAAATCCCATGAGAAGCTGGAACAGCGTGGACTTGCCGGCGCCGTTCTCTCCAACGACCACCGTGAAGGTTCCCGGCTCGATCTCCAGGGAAATATCCGCGAGTATGGATTTCTCGGGAACTCGGTAGCTCAGGCCCACCAGCCGAATCGCCGGAGCGGGGACCGTCACGCGAGGTTCGCCGCCGGAATGCTCGCGCCTTCCTTCAAGCGGGCCAGGAAGTTGAGCGCCTGCAGGGGAGTCATCGAGTTCACGTCCGTGGCCTCGAGCTCGCGCAACGCGGGCGGCACCTCCGGCGGAGCCGGAAGCGCGCGGGCACGCCGCGAAGGAGACGTGACATCACCGAAAAGCGGAAGCTGGTCAGCCGTGCCGAGATCGCTCGAGGCGCCGCCCGCCCCCGCCTCAAGCCGGTCGAGCACCTCCCAGGCCCGTTCGATGACCGGAGCAGGCAGGCCAGCGAGCTGGGCGACGTGAATCCCGAAGCTCTCGTTGGTGGCGCCTTCTCGGAGCTTGTAAAGGAACCGGAGCTTCGTGCGTCCGGCCGCCTCTCCCCCCGTCGCGACCGCGAGATGCGCGTTCGCCATCTGCGGAAGCTCGGAATCCAGGCGCGTCAGCTCATGGTAGTGGGTCGCGAACAGCGTCCTCGCGCGCACCTTGCGGCAGACCCACTCGAGCGTCGCCCAGGCGACGCTGATGCCGTCGTAGGTGCTCGTCCCGCGCCCGATCTCGTCGAGCACGAGGAGCGAGCGTTCGTCGGCGTGATGGAGAATGTGCGCCAGCTCGCTCATCTCCACCATGAAAGTGCTCTGACCCCGGGCGATGGCGTCGTGGGCGCCGATTAGGGTGTGCAGGGAGGAGACCGCCCCCCACCGCGCGCGCGCGGCCGGCACGGGCGCCCCGACCTGCCCCAGCACCACGATGAGAGCCACCTGGCGCATCACGGTCGACTTGCCGCCCATGTTGGGGCCCGTGATGAGAAGAGTCATGCGCGTCGCGGGCGAGAGCCTCGTGTCGTTCGGAACGAAGGCCCCGCGCGACGCCGCGTCGACGAGCGGGTGCCGGCCGGCCTCGAGGTCGAGGTCCAGCGAATCGTCAATCGAAGGGAACGCCCAGCCCGGTTCGCCCGCGAGGCGCGCCAGCGCCGTAAGCGCGTCCGCCTCGCCGATCCACCCCGCGGCCTCGAGCACGGCGTCCGTGGCTTCCCGCGCGACCGCGATCAGCTCGTCGAAGAGACGAGTCTCGAGCGCTCTTCGCTTCGCTTCAGCCGTGACGATCTCGTCCTCGAAGATCTTGAGCTCCTCCGTGAAAAATCTCTCCGCCCCGACGGTCGTCTGCTTGCGCTGGTAGCGGTCGGGCACGGACTTGAGATGGGCGTGCGTGACCTCGATGTAATAACCAAAGACCCGGTTGTAGCGCACCTTGAGGGAGGAAATGCCGGTCGCCTCGCGCTCCCTCGCCTCGAGATCGACCAGCCACCTCTGGCCGTCCTCGGTGAGCGTGAGGAGCCGATCCAGCTCGGCGTCCGCGCCGCGCGCGAAGACCCCCCCTTCCCGCGCCGGGTTCGGCGCATCCTCCCGCAGAGTCCTCAGAATTCGCTCACCGAGCGCGCGGAGCGCCTCGTGGGAGCGTGCCAGGCCCTCACTCAACGAGACGAGCGGCTCGGCTCCTGCGAGCGCGGCCGCGAGGCCGGGAAGGACCGCGATCGTGCGCCCGAGCGCGAGCGTGTCCCGGGGCGACGCCAGCCCGGCCGTGAGGCGCCCGCAGATCCGCTCGACGTCGTAGGCCTGCGCCGAGAGCTCCGCCACCCGCTTCGCTCCGCCTGGGTTTTCCGCGAGCCAGCGCACGGCCGACTGCCTCTCCGCGATCTCGGCGGGCACCGACAGCGGCTCCGCGAGCCAGCGCCGAAGCCGCCTGGCGCCCGGCGCGCTCCGCGTCCGGTTGACGAGGCCGTAGAGATCCGAGAGCTCGAGATGCTCCGGCGTTCTCGGCCCGTACGCCATGGCCTGCTTTCGCCTGAGCGGCCTCGGCAGGCGGACATGGGCCAGGCGCTCCTGCCGCTGGCTGCGCGCCGCGTACGCGACAACCGTGCCGAGCGCGAGCCTCGAGGCGTCGTCCGGAAAAAAAGCGTCGAGAGACGAAAGAGCGAACTGCTCCCGCAGGACCTCGCCCGCTCTCTCGAGCGAGAGATAGTTCCGGGGCAGCTCCTCGACGAGCGCGCCTGATCCCTCGAGCCACCGCAGCAGGGGCTCGGGCAGCTCCGAGCCCATCTTGAGAAAGTGCCTGACGCCCAGGCTCGCCACCTCGTCGGCGAGACGCGCGGGCGTCATCGATTCTGACAGGAGCAGCTCGCCGGTGGACGCCTCCAGGAGGGCGAGGCGCCAGGCGCCCTCCGCGAATCCGGCCGCCGCCGCCAGGTACGCGCTCTCCGAGCCCTCCAGGTCGAACTGAACCGCCGGCGTGAAGACGCGGATGATCTCGCGGCGGACGATCGTCTTTCCCGGCGCGCCGGGGGCCTCCAGCTGCTCGGCGATCGCGACCTTGCGACCCGCTCGCAGGAGCTTCTGGATGTAAGACTGAACGCTGTGGTGGGGAACCCCGGCCATGGGCATGGGGTCAGCCTTTCCCTTGTCACGGGAGGTCAGGGTGATCTCGAGCAGGCGTGCCGCTTCGACCGCGTCGTCGCCGAAGAGCTCATAGAAATCGCCCATACGGAAGAGCAGGAGCGCGTCGCCGGCCTGAGCCTTCAGCTCCCAGAACTGCCTCATCAGGGGTGTCGCTTCATCAGTTGCCATGGGAGCCACCCAGCGAAGTAACAGCGACCCGACGGGCCCGCAAGCCCGCGCGAGGGTTGCGCGATTTTCGTGGGCAAGGCACGCCGCGTTTGACACGACCGGTCTGTTCTCAGTTGCAGTCCAGCTCAAGTCAGATCGACGACATGGCCGTCGACTCACTGAACTGAGGGGGCCTCTGAGGGCTCGGGGGGGCCCCAGGTTCCGAGGAGCCATTTCTCCGCGTTCCGGCGGAGCTCCTCGCCCTTGAATGCCGTGAGCCGGCACGGGGTGACCTGGCTCGTCCGCAGCCACTGAACCGATCCCGTGGGCGCTTTCCTGGGGCTGCCCCACTTGAAGATCAGCGGGATCTCGGCATGCAGCGTCTTCTCGTCCTCCGCCGGCAACGCCGGGACGCAAGCCGCGCGGGTGAACTGAAACTCCATCATGGCGACGACGGCGTTGGGCCGGTCCGTGAAGTGGTTCAGGGTGAGCCGGCAGCGGTGCTTCTTCCCGCCGCTCCGCTCGACGGACAGGCTGGCTGAGGCGTCGTCACGAAGATCCAGCTGGGCTTTCCAGCCGGGCGTGTCCGTTCTGCACCCCAGGATCACCGGAGCCTCGGCGCCGCGGGAGACGGCGCTCGGGGCGGGAAACAGAAGAAGGGTGCACAGAATCGCCGCTGCGGCGGGCTTTCTCATGGGACTCTCCTCGTTGGGTGCGCTCGCCTCGGGCTCGACGCGCCCGCGGACGCCGGTCTGCAGAACCTGAGCGTATGGGTGGCGCAGTGCAGGTTCCCCGCGCCGAGATGGGCATACTCGTAAGTATCGATGAAGGAGGCCTTGAGGCCAAGGGGCGCGAGGGACTTGCTGAAGGCC
>CAYJTX010000379.1:0-3219 GCA_964372615.1 uncultured Bacteriovoracaceae bacterium
CCTCTGCTCCCGAGACCTTCCCGGGGATCAGCACGGTCACGGCGACGACGAGAGCTGCGATGGTGAATTTCATTTTTTCGCGGCTTCCATGCGCGTCACTCCGGATGCAGGTTGGACAGCTCCTCCACGAGCCGTTTCTTTTCTGCGGTCTCCTCACGCGTGCGGACCGCCTGGGACTTCTCGAGCGGATCGAAGACCTCGACCTTCACCTCCTGGGTGCGCCCGTAGAACTTGTCCGGGAACAGGATCCGCTCGCCGGCCTCGGTTCCCCCGACGATCTTCCTGACCCACTGGTCGCGAAGCTGTGCGTCCTCCTCGCTGGCGGAGTGACGGACGTACTTCTGCGAGTCCTCGCCCTCTCCTGCCTGCGCGCGATTGGGATCGACCGGTCCACCGCTCGCCTCGGCCGGCTTGCGCCCCTTCGGCAGCGCCGCGGCGAACTTCCTTTCCTGCCGGGTGCGCGCGGCGGTGGCGGCCTCGTGCTGCTCGATCTCTCCCACGTGCATCGCGACCAGCTTTGAGCGGAGCGCGGCGACCGCGACGACTCGGGGAGTGGAGGGGACCACGCGCAGAGCCTTGAAGTGCAGCGAGCTCGACTCGCCCGACTTCACGGTCATCTGGCGGGTGGTTTCGAAGCGATTCTCGAGCGTCGAGGGCCGGCCGAACGCGGTCAGCTGAGTTTCCTCGTTTTCCGAGCTGTAGGCGACAAGCGCGGCACCCCGAGTCACGCGAGCACGGGCATTGGCGGTGATGATCCTCAGCTCGCCCGAGCCGCCGCCCGCCGAAGCATAGGTATCGCCCTTGACGAGCACGACGTGGTCGCCGACCTTGGCCGACTCGGCCGCCGGATCCGGGAACTGCGCGAACGTCTCCTGCCCGAGATGAATCCGAACGCCCTCGCGGTGCCGGATGAGCGCCCAGCCCGCCCCCACGCTGACCCAGCCTCCGCACGGAATTCCGGATCCGTGCGCGGAATCCAGCAGGCGCACGCGCGCGGGATCGAGCATCTCAACCCGGCCCCCGAAGCTCTCCAGGACGGCGCATGGCACCGCGTCCGCGGCGGCCGGCGCGACCTGGCTGGCACGCGCAGTCGAGACGCCGAGCCACGTCGTGAAGGCGATCGTGACGGCGAACCAAAGAGCGTCGAACCAGACCTTAGTCCGGTTCGTCTTCGGCGGGAGCGTCGTCTGCCTCTGGGCTCGTCCTTTCGAGCGCCTCGGGCTTCGGTTGCTCGCGAGCCTCTCGGCTCGACTCCGCCGGCTGCCTGGGGCCACGGCTCACCTCCTTAAGGGAATTGATCCACTGGGCTTCGACCGAGTGCGGGTGGTGGTCCACCAGCTCCCTCAGCCAGTACTGCGAGTTCGCCTGCTTGTTCATCCGATCGGCCGCGAGGCCTCTCCAGAGACGGGCCTGGGCCTGATACTTGAGGAGTCCCTCTCCCTCGCGCATCTCGAGAACTCTCGCGAAGTACTGATCGGAGGCGTCGAAGTTGTCGATCCGGTACCAGGACACTCCGGCCAGCAGAAAGTTCCTGGGCGTCTTGTAGGCGTCGTTCTCCTCCATTCCGGTCAGGTAGGTGAAGATCACGGCGGCCTTCTCGTCCTCGTGGGCCTTGAAGTAGCTCGCTCCGAGCGTCAGGAGCTGCGGCGGGAGCAGGTGCGTGGGAGGACGGTACTGGATGGACGCCAGATTTCGGCCCACTCGGGCTCCCGTCTCGCGGGTCAGCTGCTTTTCGAAGTCGAGCGTCCGCTCGTGGGCAGATCGCGTCTGGCAATCGAACTGGAGGTTTTCGACCTTCGCGCGAAGGGCCGCGGTCTCGAGCCGGAGCCTCGACGCCTCGACCTCCGCCTCCCGAATGCGCTCGAGCTTCGCCTGGATTCCTCTGGCTCCGTCCACGATCGCCGTGCTCAGGCGCTCCGTCAG
Source organism: uncultured Bacteriovoracaceae bacterium (assembly GCA_964372615.1). GTDB lineage: Bacteria > Bdellovibrionota > UBA1018 > UBA1018 > UBA1018 > CAYJTX01. Next base: position 1,924 of record CAYJTX010000379.1, read on the forward strand.
GCCGGGCCCCGCGACGTGCGCCACCGGCTCCGCCGCGGCCTTCGCGTCGGCCCCGGGCGGCGCGTGATCCGCCGCCTTTCGATGCGCCAGTCCGAAATACACGCCCGCTCCAGCCGCGACGGCGACGAATAACGCCAGGCCGGCCACTAGCCCCTTTTTTTCCTGGATTTTCCTGAATAGCGCGCGGGTGCCCATCTCTATGGGGCATATCGGACACAGGGGCGGCGGGCTTAAGTGCTTAAGGGCTTAAGGGCTTACAAAGGCAGTGACGTCAGCCTTGCGGACCACGTGCCGGAATGACGGGGAGAGCCCGAGGAAAGCCGCCGCCGTCGCGGACGGGGTAAGACACACCGCGACCAGCCCCCGGCTCGGTTTCTGCTGCGCCAGCACCTCGACCCACTCGGCGTACCGAAAGTTATCGAAGAGCTGATGCACCTTGTGCCAGGTCATGCCGGCCGTGAGAGCCGGATAACGCGTCAAAAGCCTGGCGCCGTGCCGAGCGCTCTGGGCGATCCAGAGGGCCTCCCGATAGGAGCAAGGAAAGATCGAGCGAACGGAGGGCGGGTCGGCTTCAGAGAGCGCGCTCTCGATCCTCGAGACGTTAGCCGCGCGCTCCTCGATCCGGTCGAGTTTCTCCGCCAGTGGCCAGGCCACCGCGGCAAACGATGCGGCAATGATCGCCGCCCGGATTCCCCCATGCTTCACTGCGGCGCCCTCGCGCAATCTCCGCACCAGCCAGACAAGGCCGCAGGCCTGAAGGACCAGAACGTACTGCGGACCCGCGAAGGAGAGCCCAACGAGCCCGAGAAACACGCAGAACGCGCTTTTGCGCGAGCCTTTCGGCTCGTTTGTACGCAAGCCTTTCGGCTCGTTTGTACGCGAGCCATTCGGCTCGACCGGCTCATAGACCGCCGCAATCGCCAGCGCTCCAAATCCCGCGGCGCCGGTCGCCAGCAGTGTCCAAGCTCCGACGAGCTGCTCCTGGTGAGACCACCGGATCGCGGCCAGACCCCGGAGGTCCAGGCCCTCGCTCTGCAACGCATCGAACGGAAGGAGCTGGGTCAGCTCGAGCCACGGCTGAGAGATCAGCTCGAGCCCCGACACTCCGGTGAGCGCCCGAAGCACGAGCGCCGCGAGCGCCGCGCCAGCCAGGTGAGCCCTTCCGAGGCCGAGGCGGGGCGAGATCGCAAGCGCCGCGACGATCGGCAGAAAGTCGCCCTGCGCAAGCAGGGGCAGCGCCCACGCGACGACCGCCCATCGGGACGCGCGGAGGGAGACGGCCCAGAGCAGCGCTCC
>CAYJTX010000379.1:3229-3740 GCA_964372615.1 uncultured Bacteriovoracaceae bacterium
CGCCTGGAAACGAAGGCGGGATAGGCCAGGAGATGCACGTGCGCCGGAAAGGTCACGAACGCCGCCAGGGCGGCCAGCCACTTCCAGTGACGCGCCTGGCGGTCCGGAAACCTCGACAAAACCCAGAGAAAAACCAGCGCCGCACCGAGCGCGCCCAGGATCCAGCCCATCTCCCAGGCAAGCCAGGGGAGCGGGGGAGCCAAGCCCCCCACCGGCCAGCCCTTCCATTCGAGAGTCGGCGCTCCGGAGAGGTAAGCGGGTTGGAAGCCCGGCCAGACCGTCACCGCCAAGCCGAGGACCGCCGCGGCCGCGACATCTCTCGCCTTCGGCTGAACATCGTTTATGCTGACCATGACGCGCATTCAGTATCGCGCGAAGCCGACATGCGAGCCAAGCTCTTAGAATTCGAATCCTGGGTCGCCACCGCAGCCTGCCTGGCCCTCGTCGGGGCGATCCACCTCAGGAACGACGGGCTCGGTGAGTCCGACCTCTACTTTCACGCGCGAGCCTC
>CAYJTX010000380.1:0-3739 GCA_964372615.1 uncultured Bacteriovoracaceae bacterium
GCAAGAATCCGCAGGCGACGACCACCCAACGGGCCGAGTACATGCTCCTCACTTGCAAATTTGCCGCCCCCCCCTTCAGAGATTTTAGCATCTGACGCCATTCGCGTACGCGTATAATCAGTCAAGGATGACACAGCTTCCACAGGCGCCATTCACGCTGCTACAATTCCTTGATAGGGGAGTTGTCGAATATGATCATCCGCTTGTTGGTGACTTTGCTGGTCACATGGGGAGGAGTCGGCTCAATAGGGAGCGTCAGTTACGCCCTACCTCCTGTTGACAGGGGTTGCCGCTACACCGGCGATCTTTCAACCAACACATGCGCGCGCGCTGGGGACACCTGCCGAAATCCCCGTTTCATAGGCGAATGCGGTGACCTGCAGGGATGTCTCATCCGGCCTGCGGGAGCCTCCGCATCGGAGGGAGCTTGTAGTATTTCCTGGGAAGATTTCAGATCCGTCGCGAGCGATCTATCTACCCCCCGAGTACCCCTCTCGAGCCTTCAAGGCGCCAACCTGGCAGGAGTCGCCGGTCTTACTCGGAGGGAGTTCGTCCTGTCCGGGTCGCCAAATCGAGGTTTTAACTTCACCGGCACTCGATGGCGAGGAACTCACGTAGAGGGAAGCTCATTTCGTAACGCAAACTTCACAGCGGCCAACCTGCAGGAACTGGAGGCCGGATTTCCGAACAATGGCTACCCTTTGGATCCACCCACGGATTTTTCCGGCGCCATCTTCCACCGTGCCGATGCGCGAGGAGGCAGATTCTACCACTCTCGCTTCGAAGGCTCGAATATGAGCAGGATGAGGGTCAGTACCGCAACCGTGTTTACGGGCGCCACGTTTACGCGGGAAACGCGTTTGCCCGACGAATTCGGCCGCACATTCATCGACCAGCTTTGGGAAGCGAACAGGCGGGGTATGATTCTTGTGGACTCTGCAACAGGGATTCCCGAGGACCTCGTCCGATACGTGAGTAGTCTAGTCGCAAGCTGCGGTAGCTGTGCTTTCGCGTCAGGTGCCGAGCGCTCCTCGGTGCGGCTGCTGGAGCTGGAAAGCGGCATTGTGGTGGTGGTCGATCGGGCGGGCGCAACTCTCGGGCTCCCCGCGGCCACTCCCGCGGGAGAACACTGAGCATTCTTGAGCTCGCCGCTCGATGGGCTTCCAGTCCTTCACGCGCAGCGACGGCTTCGATTGGACGCGGAAGATGAAGGGGGCGTAGGACTTCGTAGCGGTATACCTGTACCGCGACGTGGTGGACTTCAGGAAGCCGATCGACGGGTTGGCCGCTGGCCCAGAAAGCACGAGGGCGGCGTCATCGGGGTCACTGGCGAGAAACTCGAGATGCTTCTCGACGGCCCACGTTCGAAGGAAGTTCCACGAGGCGCAGGTATCCTCGAAAAACGGGCGGACTTGCAAGCGCGGCCGCGCATTCATAGCCGAGCTCTATCGCATCGAAGACGAGTGCCGCGGGCTTGAGCCCTCCGAGCGCAAGAAGCATCGCGACCTCCACCAACTGACTCGCCTCCACTGGCGAGGTGTCCCGGTCAAGCCAGAAGGGCAGTTTCGACCCTGGGTTTCGCTGATCGCTTACGATCCACTACTGTATCAATAATGGCGCGGCGGAACGGCCGGTCAGCGAATGAAGGCAGAGGCGGTACCCGTGGCGGACGCGAAGGAACCCGGGCAGACGCCCACTGAGCGGTTGTGCACGACGGACAGCTCGGTAGCGGATATCAACTTGAGGTAGATGTAGCTCTCGCCCGGGACGAAGTAGCAGACCTCGGTGGTGACTGAGGCGGGGTCGACGAAACCACCTCCTCCTTGGGTGATTGTGATCGCGCTCTCGTTCGCGATCGAGATCCTTACGCGGGTGCCAGAAGGCTCAAGCGCTACTGCCAGGCCTTCGAGCGCCTCCGCGCTCGAAAACCAGGCCCCAGCGATCGTCCCGGCGACATCCATGAGGTTTCGTCCGCACACGTAGGTCGCGCTCGCCGGAGTCCCTCCGGCGTCGGAGTACTTTGCCGCGTATGCAGAGGAGTCGGCGTAGTAGCGGTAGGGACAGTCAGAGTAGAGCTTCTTGTGCGATTTGGCGTCCCGGTATCGCTGCACGTTGACGAACGCGAGCTCCCCCCGGGAGAGGTTCATCACGCCGAAGTCGAATGATCCCGTGCCCGACAGGTCCTCGGCGTATGCGATGATCTCGCCGGCCTCGAGTTTCACCGGCCCCGACACAGTCGCGAAATTCGAGGTGCTTCCTTCCATCGCCGGTACCGCGTTCTTGATCTTGTCGACCGGAAAGCCGACATGGTCGAGCCAAAGGCCTACTTCACAGGAGACCCGGAAATGGAGTAGGTAGGGTCGGCTCGGGATTCCCCACGATCATGTCCGCCGTGGTTTTGACCATCGCCCCTCCGACGAATACCCGGAACGCGAAGCGGGGCGCGAGCCGCCACGAGGGCTCCCATCCAACCAGCGCCGTTCCCGAGCGGGCGGACCAGTCGTCGTCTTGGACATATCCCCCGACACCTGCACCGAAGCGGAGCAGCTCGACGCTCGCACTGAGGGGGACGGATGCCAAGTGCAGGGCGGCTGCCGCAAAGACGGGCAAGATCATTCTCGTGTAGCCGATCGGTGTAAGTCTCGTTACTGGAGAGTATTTCAATCACGAAGAAGTTGCGCTGAGAGTACCGCGAGCAGTCCGGACTGTCGAAGGATTTCCTAGTGACTTCCGAAGTAGACCGGCACGATCCCGCGTCGGACCTTCGACCAGTAGTTGAAATTCATGCCGAGGTGGAGCCACTTGTCCCGAAACGTCCCGCGCCCGACGCGCCTCAGAATACTCTTCCACGAATAGAACCGCCGCATGGCGTGCCAGTAGCCCTCGACGATCTGCTCGGGCGAGAGGTGCGGGTGCTTGAAGACGACATATGTCTCCCGATAGTGGTTCAGGTCGCGATCCACGATCGCACCTGAGTCGAGCACGCGCTTTCCGGCCGGAGTCTTGGGGTAGGGCGTGAAGATGAAGAACTCGCCGATGGCGACGTTGTTCTGCTCGAGGAAGTCGATCGTCTCGTCGAAGGTCGCCAGCGTGTCCTCGGGGAAGCCGAAGACGATGAGCGCGTGCACGCCGATCCCCGCGTCCTGAATGGCGCGGAACGACCGCGCGAACTCATCGACGTGGTTGAAGTTCTTGGTCATGTGCGCCTGGTTCTTCTGCGAGAGCGACTCGACGCCGACCGCGAGCATCCGGCAGCCCGCGCCGTAGGCGAGCTCGAGCAGCTCCGGGTCCTTGGCGACGTTGATCGTCACCTGCGAGCCCCAGGCGAGCTTCATGCCCGCCATGGCGCGGAAGAGCTCCTTGGAGAATTTCCGGTTCTCCATGAGGTTGTCGTCGACGAAGTGGATGTAGCGGGATCCGGCCGCCTCGATGTCGCGCACGATGTCGGCGACGGGGCGGTAGCGGTAGGTCTTGTCGTAGAACTGGATGATCGAGCAGTAGTCGCAGGTGTACGGGCAGCCGCGCGTCGCCTGGACCGGGTAGCTCACGAAGCGCCCGCGGCGGATCAGGTCGTAGCGAGGCACCGGGAGCCGGTCGAGCTCCAGCTGGTGTTCGGCCTTGTACATCTTCTTAAGCCGCCCGGCTTCGATGTCGGCCAGGATCTCGGGCCAGATGAGGTCGCCTTCCCCCAGGCAGATCGCGTCGACGTGCTCGACGACGGCGTCCGGATGCATGGTGG
>CAYJTX010000381.1:0-3721 GCA_964372615.1 uncultured Bacteriovoracaceae bacterium
AGGACAGCCGGTGGAAGGCGGATCTGCTTTCAGCCATCGACCAGTTCACGTTCGCTGAGAAGCTCACGCTCGCGCCCGTCGACGCGCTGGAGTGCCGCTGGATCTTTCCCGAGCCGGGCGCGGATTCCGAACCGCTCGCCGAGGGAACAACGGTCGCGATCGAGCCGGGAATCCGGCTCTGCCACCACGGATCGCTCGACTTCGGCCGACCCTGGCTCACGGCCTGGGGGCAAGCCGAGGTACTCGACGCATGGCTCGCGATCCTTCGCCCGCCCGCCGCCCCGGTCGAGTTCAGGACGCTCGAGGAGTGGCGCATCTCAGCGCTCAGGCCGCGGCCGGGAACTGAGCTGACTCCGGAGACCATCCCCCTGGAGCTCGGACTCCGCGACGGCATCGCCGCTGACAAGGGATGTTACCCGGGCCAGGAGGTCATCGAGCGCATCGCGGCACTCGGCTCGCCGGCCCGAAGGCTCGTGCGGGTCGAGGGCGGAGGCGCGCCCCCTGCGAGCGGGGAAAAGGCCTACAACCTGGCCGTACCCCCGGTCGAGATCGGAGCTGTTACAAGCGTAGTCGCGCGCGAGAGTGGATTTTCGGCCCTCGCGATCGTGAGGAAGATCCACGCGAAGGAGGGGCTCGAGGTGGTCTTCTCCGGCGGGGCCAGAGGCCGGATCACCGCGGTGGCGCCCTATGCTTAGGGCGCTCGTCGTCGGAGCGCTCCTCGGCACGTTCGGCGCGCTCGTGGCGCTTGGGCCCGCCGCGCCCGAGGCGCGCGCCGTGATCGGCGACGCGCTCGGCCTCTCGCCCTACTGGGACTGGAAGACGATCGAGACGGAGCACTTCCGTGTCACCTTCCCCGACGAGCTCGAATCCATCGCGCGGCGCGCGGCTGGCCACCTCGAGGTGGCGCACGAGATTCTCACGAGAAAATTCCGGTGGACCCCCTCGCTGCGCACGCAGGTTCTCGTCATCGACAACGCCGACGCGGCCAACGGTCTCGCATCGGCCGTCGAGCGGCTCGGTATCGTCTTGCTGGTGACGCCGCCCGACGATCTCTTCAGCACGGCCCGTTACGAAGACTGGCTCAGGCTCGTGTGCTTCCACGAGTACACGCACCTCGTGAACATGGACACGACTCCGGGCATCGTCTACCAGGTGCTCCGCTACATCATCGGCGACGTCCTCATGCCCAACTCGCTCTGGCCCACCTGGATGCTCGAGGGCCTGGCGGTCTACATGGAAACCCGGCTGACCGCGGGAGGACGCGGCAGAAGCCCCTACTACGAAATGGTGCTTCGGGCCGCGGTCGAAGAGGGCGTGCTCGACGATCCGCGCTTCATGACCCTCGATCGCGTGAACGGAGAGTACCCCTACGCGCCGGCGGGCGAGATCCCCTACCTCTTCGGCTACCAGCTCATGAACCAGGTGGCCAAGTCGCCGGCCGGATCGGGCGGCCGGACAGCCGACGGCGAGCATGAGATCGCCGACGGGGAGGACGCCCTCGGGCTCATGTCGCTGCGCTCGGGCTGGCGAGTGCCCTACTTCATCAACGGAAACCTGGAAAACATCACAGGCAAGGACTGGCACCGGCACTGGGATGAGTGGGTCGCGGAGACCCATGCCCGCGCGACGACCCAGCTCGAGCGCATCCGCTCGCGGTCGGTCACGAAGATCGACCGCCTGACGGAGGGCGGCTCGGACGTGTACGCCATCGCGGTCTCACCGGATGGCCGCTGGCTCGCGACCACGCGCGAGAGCCCCGATCGCCGCGCGGGGCTCTACCTCCGCGATCTGCGCGACGGCACCGAAAGGCGCCTCCGGGACAAGATCCTGGGCGCGGGGGCCGCCTTCACGGCCGACTCCTCCGCCCTCGTCTTCAGCCGCCTCGAGCGACGCTCGAGCTACTACGTCTGGAGCGACCTCGCGATCTACGAGCTCGAGCGCGAGCGCTTCACGAATCTCACCGACGGGCTCCGGGCGCGCGATCCCGACGTCGCGGCCGACGGGCGCGTCGTGTTCACGAGAACCGAGCTCGGCACCACCGGGCTGGCGCTCGGCCGCCTCGTTCGCTCCGACTCGGGCTGGCGGCTGGAGTCGGTGCAGGACCTCTTTCGCCCTGCGCCGCTCGGCCGCGCTTCCCATCCGCGGTTCACTCCCGACGGCAAGCGGGTGGTCTTTTCCCTTCACGAGAACGGAAAATCGGCCGACGACCTGATGGAACTCACGCTCGCCTCCGGCCCGACACCCGCCGCCGCGCCGCGCGCGCTCGTGTCCGACGGCAGGTACAACCGTCATCCGCGCTTCGCGCCCAACGGCGATCTCACCTACGTCTCGGACGCGAGCGGCGTCGACAATTTCTACCGCCTGGCGGCCGGAAAGTCCTCGCTCGCGACAAACGTGACAACGGGCGTGCGCTATCCGACGTTCGCCCCGGACGGCACGCTTTACGCCGCCGCCTACTCGACCCGCGGCTGGGACCTCGCGAAGCTAGAAGCGAAGGCGCCGCCCGACGCGGCCGCCGTGTCGATCGACCCGCCGCCGGCTCCGAAGACGGATGCATTGGCGCTTGCGTCCGCCGAGCCGAAGGCCGCCCAGGCTACGCAGGCCGAGAAGCGCGACTACTCCGTGTTCCCCAGCCTCCTGCCCAGGCAGTGGCTCCCGATCTTCGTGCTCTCCCCCGGCTCGGCCTACCTTGGCGGACAGGTCCTGGGCTTCGACGCGGTCGACCGGCACCGTTACCTCTTCGGCATGGCGTACGACACCCAGGTGAAAAAGCCGGACTGGATCGCGCTCTATTCCAACCGGTCGCTTGGACCGACCTTCACGTTTTACGGAACCGAGCAGACCAGCGAACTCGTCCGCTCGACCACCTCCGTTTTTCAGTTCGTCCGCAAAACCGAGTTCGGCGCCAATGTCGCGTTCCCGATTCGCTGGACCTACTCCTCGCTCACCCCGTCGATTGCGCTCGAGGGGAAGCGCGACTTCCTCTTCGAGCCGCCCGTCTCCCCCGACGCGACTTCGGCGACGCTCTTCGTCCCCAACGCCGACGTGGCGCTCGCCTACTCGGACTCTGAAAGCTCGCGGCTCGCGATCAGTCCCGAGCGCGGTAGAAGCGCTCGCGCCGCCGCCCGCGCTTACCTCGATTCGGGCGGGACCCGCACTTACAAAGGATTGCTTTCGCACACTGAGTACCTGCCTCTGGGTGGAAACGCAGTCGCCGTTCCTTCCGCCCGCGCCTCGTGGACCTCGCGGAGGAACGACCGGCTCTCCGGCGCGAACGTCGTGCTCGCCGGGAGGCGCGCGCAGCTTGCCGACCGTTTCTTCGACGACTCTCTCGACGAGCTCGCGATCCGCGGGTATCCGGGCGTGCTCTTTCTCGCTCGGGCGGCCGCGATGTTCTCGCTCGACCTGCGCTTCCCGCTCTCACCGATGTTCCGCGGGCTGGGCACTCTGCCCGTCTTCCTCGAGCAGCTCTGGGGCTTCGGCTTCGCCGAGACCGCGTACCTGCCGGGCGCCCGCTCGGTGCGGACGCTGCCGTCGGCCGGCGGGGGCCTCGTGCTCACGACAAATCTCTTCTACAACCTGCCGGTATCGATCTCGCTGGAGTACCACCAGGGGTTCCGGACTGCGTTCGCGGGGGTGGGCGAGCTGTTTCTCGCGGTCGGCTACTCCGGCGGGCTGTTCTAGCGGGTGGGTGAAAAGCCAGCTTGGGGGCTGGAACAGT
>CAYJTX010000382.1:0-3715 GCA_964372615.1 uncultured Bacteriovoracaceae bacterium
TCTCCCGCCTGATTTTTCAGCACCCGGCTCGCCTTCCTTGTTTGAGCAACGTCGCGGCGCTAGACTGGCGCGATGAATGAGGCAATCGCCGCCCCTCGGAGCCCGACCGACACCGAGCACGTCCGAAGCATCGCGCTGGATCTCATCCTCACGATCCTGACGTTCGGTTTCTACAACCTCTACGTGCAGCACCGGCAGATGAAGGCCATCAATCGAATGATCGGCCAGGACAAGTACCGCTTCTGGCCCTGGTTCCTGCTCTCGCTGATCACGCTCGGGATGTACCACGTTTATCACGAGTACCGGAAAAGCGCGGAGATCGCGCTGGCGCGCGGACGCCCGGACTCCAACGAGCCCATCGTCTCGGTCGTCCTCTGTCTCTTCGGCTTCTTCATCGTGGCGGACTCGATCCAGCAGTCCGAGATCAACAAATTCTTCGGCTCATCGGCGCTTTAGTACCGCCCGTTGCGGTGCCTGGCGCCTTCCTTCATAATGAATGAGTCGGGGGGGGATCCCGCCGGCAATCCTACGGCCACCGGAGCGAGCGACCCGACACGGATCTGCGGCCGGGAAAGTCCACGGCCTTCCTCCTGAATGACGAGGAGGTCAGAAAGTTGAAAGTGCTGAGAACCGTCAAGGCGAAGAAAGGCTACCTGCCGCCCGCGGAATGGCCCAAGAAATGAATCGATGGCTCTGGCTTCCCGCTCTGTGCGCGGCAAGCGTGTCGGCGATGGCCTCGGACTTGGGCATGCTCATCGCTCAGGGCGAGCTTCAGGACAAGGCAACCCAGCTCGAGGTTCGCCGGACCGGAAAGGCCGAGCCCGTGCTCGTGCTCCAGGGCAAAGAGGGCCGCTGCTCGTTCCGCCTCCAGACCTGGCGTGCCCGGGCGGCCTTGACGTCGCACGTCCCGATCGCTTCCCTCGAGGGGAAGCGCCAGGACTGCTCCCCTCAGTGGCAGGTGCGCCTCGGAAAGGGCGATCGGGTTCGCGGCCTGCTCAAGCCGACGGGGGGCGCCAAGCCCGGAATGCTGATTTTCGAATCCGAGGCCGACGCGGATCGGCCTGCGCGCGAGCGAGTCAGCTTGCCGATCGGCTGGGTCCGGCTCCTGCCATGAGGTCACCCCGGCTGGCCGGCTGCCTCGCGGCGGGCATCGCCGCCTTCTCAGGCCTCGGGGCCGCCCTGGAGGCGACCGCCGATTACCCCCCGCCCAACTGCTCGCGCGGGACGAGCGACCCCCTCCGGCGGCACGGCCAGCCCGTCAGCTCGACGAGCTCCGCGCCCGCAGGCGGCTGCGTCGCCGCGTTCAGCGACGTGCGCCCGCCTCGAAGCGCGAACGCCCCTCAGGATGCTTACCTCTGCCCGCTCGCAAGCCAGTTTCGCGCGCTCGACCCGCGCTTTCCGCCCTCGGCCGTCTTCGTGAGTTACCAGCCTCCGCAGCCCGGCTCCTCCGGGAACGGGGACTTCATCGCCGATCTCGTGACTCGGATCCGGGCTCTCTCTCCCGGTACCCGGATCAACGTTCTGGCTTCGAAAGGGAGCCCACCGCGGGCAGGCGGCGTCCGGGTCATCGAGACCGATGTGCCCGTAAGCCTTTGGGCCCAGGACACGCACCAGTTCGGCGTCATCGACGGAAAACCGGCGATGCTCGACCTTCCGACCGAACGCGAACGCGGGAATGCCCTTCCGCGAGCGATCGCCGACGCCTGCGCGGGCTCGCGGCTAGAGTACGTCCCTGAACCCTGCCGCGATCCCGAAGTCGGCTTCGACTCCGGGGGAAATATCGAGGCGCTTCCGGGCGGAGGGTTGATGATCGGATCCGGCGCCCACCGCGGCGTCCGCGAGTTTCTCCGCGATCAGAACCGAGGAAGGGAGCCGATCGTGGTTCGCAGCGAGTTCCTGGCCGTAGGCCACGTCGACGAGATGTTCAGCATCGTGCCGACGAGCGGTCCCGCGCCCTGCAACTTCGCCCTTGCCTTCATCAGCCCGGCCCTGGGCCTGCGCACCCTCGAGGGCCAGCCGAAGTCCGAGCAGGTCGGTCACCGGGATGTCGAGCCCGACGGCCCTCAGGCCGCCGGAGAGCTCCGCACCCACCTCGATCTCGTCGCGGCGAATCTGCTGATCGGGCGCCTCGTCGAACAGGATCGCGAGCGCCTGCTCGTCTCGATGCAGACCTCAGAGGGCCGTCCCTCGTCCGGATGCGCGAAAGTATCGACGCTCGAGGTTCCGGCGCTCTTTCGCTCCAGCCTGTGGCGGCGGAGCGAGATCGCCGCCCAGGTCCCGCCGACGCTCGGCCTCGTGGAGATGAAGAAGCGGATCAACGACCTGTCGGGCGCGGACCTGGACGCCGCTATCGGTACGCTGTCGGGTACGGCGGGAGGCGATTTCGAGTCCGTGCTTCCGAACATGGTGAACGGAATCTCGATCGGGGCCACGACTCTCACGCCAAGCCCCAGGTACTCTCCGTTTCAGGCCGCGATGGAATCCAATATGCGGGCCGCCGGGGTCAGGCCGCAGTTCATGCAGGACACTCTCTACCACAACGGGATGGGAGGGATTCACAGCGGAACGAACATCGTCCGCGCCTGCAGCGAGCTGATGGAGAGCTCCTCTCCCGGCAATCACTAGCCGTCATCCGAATCCGCATTCTCATCTCCCCCGGCTAGACCGCCCGCTCGTAGATGCGCCAGCGGCGATAGATCGGTGCCCCCAGGTCGCGCCAGGGCTTGTTCATGGCTTCGTTGTCCGCGAGGATCCAAGACGCCTCGCCTCCGACCAGCGCCCGCTTCTTGGCTCGCCGGAACGACTCGTAGGTGAAAAGCGCGAAGATCCCGCCTCCGCGAAACTCCGGCTTCACTCCCAGGGTCAGGACGCGCACGGTCTTGAGCATCCTGCGACCCAGGAGCAGCTTGAAGATCCCGGTCGGAAAGAGCCGTCCATTCGGAATGCGCTTGAAGATGTAGTTCAAGTCCGGCAGCGCGAGCATGAAGCCCGCGGGCTTTCCATCCACCTCCGCGATGAAGGCGAACTCGGGATCGAGCGCGAGCTTCATGTCCTTCGCGGCAAACACGAACTCCTCACGCGTCATCGGCACGAAGCCCCAGTTCTTCTCCCAGGCCGTGTTGTAGATGTCGAAGCAGATCTCGACCTCCTTGTCGAAGTGCTTCATATCGAAGTCGCGGAAGGTGAATCGGCTCTCCTTGCGGATCTTCTCGACGTACTTCACGACCTTCGGCGGCAGGTCGACGATCTTCTACGTCGGGATCCAGTAGGCAACGAGCTCCTTGACCCCCTTGAGGCCGGCCTTCTCGTGCTGCTCTACGTAATAGAGCGGGTTCCAGGTCGTCATGATCGTCGGGTGCTGGCTCTGGCCGCGCACCAGCAGGCCGCACTCGTGGTTGGTCGAGGGGTTCACCGGCCCGAGCATCGACGTCAGCCCGCGCTTCTTCAGCCACCCGGCGGCCGCGTCGAAGAGCGCGCTGGCGACTTCCTGGTCGTTCGGCGCCTCGTAGAAGCCGTAGTGACCCACGTTCTCGTGATGGAACTCGTTATGCGCCCGATTGTGGATCGCCGCGATGCGGCCCACCGCGCGGCCGCCCCTTTCAGCTACGAAGAGCTGGATATCCGCACGCTTGTAGAAGGGGTTGTGGGCGGTATCGAGGGACTCCTTCACCGCCATCCGCAGCGGCGGCACCCAGACCGGGTGCTCCTCCCGATT
>CAYJTX010000383.1:0-3706 GCA_964372615.1 uncultured Bacteriovoracaceae bacterium
CGGCCCGCCCTCGATGATCTTCGTCTTTCGGCGAACGACCCCCGCGTTGTCAGCCACGGCCGAATCGTCCAGGTTGAAAGCCTGCATCTCGAGCAGGTAACTCGGGGCGGACGACTGACCGAACGCGACCACCGCGTCGGGCGAGAATTCCTCGAGCGCCGAGCGAATCGCACGCGCGGCCCCTCCATAGGTCACCGGAAGCACCTCGAGACGAACTTCGGCGCGAAGGCCCTCGGGAGGCTTCGCCTTCCATTCCTTCTCGAACGCGACCGCCATCACGCGGCTGGCATTGTCGGATTCGCCTCCGAATTTCCCGAAGGCAGTCACCAGCACTCGGACCGGCTTGGACGAGGGAGCGTCTCCGCCTCCCCAGCGGGGCACCTTGACGACGCCGTACGCCAGCAGCGTGGCGAGGGCCACCCCGACCGACATCCGGGCCCACGCACGCCACCGCCACCCACTCGATTCCGGCTCGGACCCTGACGCGTTGCTGCTTTCAGTCATTTCCCGCCTCCAGCCTGCCAGCCGCTCGGGCCGAGATCAAGACGAAGTACGGGAAGGAGAACCTTCCCATTCTGAATCGCCCTGCTAGTGTGTGCTCCTATGCAGCTGGATCGGGAAAAATACCTGGTGATCGCAAGGGCGAGCGGAGTCAATGCCGCTCTGACCGCGCTCCACCGCGACGTGAACGAGGTCGAAATCGACATGTTCGAGGGTCCGAAGGGCTACCAGCCCAAGGTCATTCCTCACCTGGCCGAGATCCGCGCCTTTTCCGAGGAGCTCTGGACCTTGGGCCGCGAAGGGCACCTTCCGCTTTAGCCCCCGTCGACCGGGATCCGCTTGGTCCTGATCTTTCCCCGCTTCTCGAGGCCCCTGGCCGTCTCGATGATCTTCATCTGGGCGCCGCCGATCTCTCGCAGGCCGACGTCGATATCGATGTAATCGCGGATCTCGGCCGCGACGGGCGGCTTCGAGTTGCGGAAGAAGCGCTGCTTGACCTCTGCTGGAAACAACCGGATCGCGATGGCGATCAGGCGCGGCGTCGCTTGGGCGAGGAGCTCGGCCAGCTCAAGGTCGGGCATGGCCACGATGTCCTCAAAGGTGATCATGAACTGCATCGCCTTCTTCGTGTACTCGGGATCCTCGGCGAGGCCCACCTCGATCATGCGCTGGCGACGGCTGCTCGGCGTGGACTCGAGCAGCTCGACGAGCTGCCTGAATCCGTCGCCCGACTTCTTGAAACGCGTGTAGACGCCCATCTCAGCTCCGAGCGTAACGCCGTTGGGATCGGAAGGCTACGTTGCCGCGCCCGGAAATCGCCTGCTATACTTCCCGGGAATGCCCCAGCGCCCATCCCCTCCCCCCACCCACCAGCTCGTGCGATGGGACAAGGACCAGCCACCGACCGAGGAGGAAGCGGAGGCGCGGCTCCACCGCGAGGGCTACGACAGCTTTCGCTGGCACGACGTTCCCGGCTCAACCTATCCCAGGCATCGACACGACCGCGACGAATGTGTCTGGGTACTCGCGGGGGAGATGACCTTCACGGTAGACGGGAAACCGGCGCTGCTCGGCTCGGGCGACCGCCTCTACCTCGCCGCCGGCACTCCTCACACGGTGTCCGTGCCGAACTCCGGAGCGGTCACCTACCTCGTCGGGCAGCGGCGCGACTAGAGCAGGGCTTGGGGAAAGTTCGCTGAGGGGCTGGAGAATCCCTTTCTCGCTCGCGGGGGCCATATATGGCCCCCCGCGAGCGAGGAAGGGCGGTCCCAGCCTCCCCCATCCCTTCTTGAACAGCGCGCCTAGTACTGCAAGGTGTCGGGAAACTGGAGGTCGACCAGCAGCTGGTGGACCTCGCCCTTGCGATAGGGCTTCGCGTTACCGCGGCGGAACGCCTGGCGCAGCTTCGGATCGGGAACCTCGCGCCAGGCTGCGTACAAAGAAAGGGCCCGCTTTCTCTCACCCGCCAGATCGTGACAGCGCGCGAGAAAGAGCCGGCGCACTCCCTCGATGTGCGGTCCGAGTTTTCTCTTCCCGGCCTCAAGCAGCGATTCCATGGCTTCCTCGAAGAGGCTCATGCGAAAAGCGACTATTCCGGTCAGAACCCAGAGATTACCGTCTGAAGGATAGGCGCGAGTCGCCCTCCGAAGCGAGATCAGGGCCCGCTCGCGATAGTCCGGCTCATGGCAGAGCATGTGCCAGGACCGGTAAGCCTCGCGGTGATGGCGGATCGCCTCAAGGAGCGACGGATCCTTCGGGCTCGGCTCCAGCCGCTGCACGTTGCCCTGCTCCCAGAACGTCCCCACGTCGAAGCCCAGAAACTCTCCGAGGCCGGTGGGTGTCTCCTGACGGCTCGAGACCCACATCCTGCCTGCCTCGGGCTCGAAGACCACGGACTTGATCGTCGTGACCACGCTGACCGTGTTGCCGAAAACCCGCTCCTCGCCCGAGACCGAGTCGAAGTGATCCGCGAGCGCGTCGACCAGGTGGCTCGGCTCGAGCCGCCCGCGATTCTCGGTGAGCTTCTCGCGCAACCGGCAGACTCGCGCGTACAGATCCTCGACGACCCCTCCTGAGATCAACGCCTCATCCGCCTGGAGGTCGGGCGTGTGGAAGTAATTCGAGTGCGCGATGAAGCCGTCCTCGGCCTGCCGGACCTCGAGCCTCCGCGGCGTGGTCTCGATCACGACCGCGTCCCGCTCCTTCGCGCTCGACATCACGAACGCCCAGTTCGCGTAGGGAGGGTTCTTCCGGGCGATGTCGACCGCCTCCCCGAGCGTCCTCGCGCGCTTCACGATCTCGTTTCCGATGCTGATGACGGGATTGCCGCCCGCGAGGCGGATATTCTTGCCGAAATGCGCGTGGGTATTGAGCGTGATTCCCTCGGCGTTCATGCTCGTGAGACCCGCGGTGTGCACGCCGGCCGTGGTGACGGAGACGTGAGGCAGGCTGTCCGGCTCGGTCGGCTCGCTGAAGATGACGGTCGTGTTGCTCTCCCAGTGCCCGACGACCGGGTAATCCTGGTTGCGACAGACCAGCAGCCTGCCGTCCCGCGTCCAGTCGCCCAGGACGACCGCGCTCGAGCAGCCCGGCATTCCCCCCTGGGGCAGGTCTTTCAGCAGGTATTTCATGAGCGAGAGGCGCGAGAGGACCATGAGGCCGTCCGCCTGGAACAGGCTCCGGATGAACACCTCCGGCGGCAGACCCGTCTCGCGCGCCATCGCCCGCATCACGCTCACGTTCTCGGGCTTGCTCTGCCGGGCGAGCCACGGAATCAGAACCCGATGGTAGAACCACACGGCGGCCGCCTGGACCGGGGCGAAGCGGATCAGCCCGGGGCCCTTGCGGATCAGCCACTCGTTCTTTTTCGCGAGCGCCTGCAGGGCGCCGGCGCGCACCTCATTCTTGAGAAGCGCGGCGTGCCCGCGAGCCCGCTCGGCTGCGTCTCCCCGCACGCGGATGAAATGCACTCCCGAGACCTTGCGATGCTCCGCGGCCGGACGCCCCATGCGCTGAGGCTATCTGACCCTCCCTAGGATCGGCAAGGTGCGCGTATCCCGCGCGGGAGCCAAGCGAGCGCAGAGGACGGAGCTCCGCGCGCTAACACTCCTTCCTGAAATGGGGGAGTGAGTCAGTAAATTCCTGGCAAGTCAGCCGGGGTGATCGCTTCGCAAGGCTCCGGGATCCTTGGAGTCGCATTGCGAAG
>CAYJTX010000384.1:0-3705 GCA_964372615.1 uncultured Bacteriovoracaceae bacterium
CGACGCTCACGGCGCCGGCCGTGGCGAGCAGCCGGAGCGCGGACTCGGCCTCGCGATCCGATACCTTGCCCTGCGCGGCCGCCGCGAGCGCGGCCGGAGCCATCGAGAGCGCGCCCTCCTCGGCGGCGTGACGGCAGGCCGCCGCGTAGACCGCGCCAACGACGTCCTTCTCGGGGCAGGCGCCCTTGATGAAGTACTCGTGGGTGAACCGGTCCTGGAACGCGTGCAGGAGAAAGCAGTCGGCCGCCACCCCATCGCGCCCGGCGCGACCCGCCTCCTGATAGTAGGCTTCGACGCTGCCGGGAATGTCGTAATGGGCGACCACTCGCACATCCGGCTTGTCGATGCCCATCCCGAAGGCGTTCGTCGCGACCAGGACTGGAGCGTTTCCTGAGAGAAACGCGTCCTGCACCGAGCTGCGCTCTTCATCTGGAAGCCCGGCGTGGTAGTAGCGCGCCCCGACCTCCCGGAGGTCCCCGGCTACGCGCTCGACGTTCTTCCGGGTCGCCGCGTAGATCACCGCGCTGCCGCCCTGGGCGCTCGCCTCGGCGACGAGCTCCCGTAGATTTCTGAGCTTGTCCTCCCGGCCCCCGCACGGTCGCACTTCGAAGGCGAGGTTCACGCGCCTGAAGCCCGTGATCACTCGTTCCGGGGCCTTCATCTCGAGACGCTCGGCGATGTCGACCTGGACTCGCTGAGTGGCGGTCGCTGTCAGCGCGATCACAGGAACGGGCTTCGAGGGGTCGGGGCGTCGCAGGAACTTCCTCAGCTCGCCCAGGCGCCGGTACTCGGGCCGAAAGTCGTGGCCCCACTGGGAGATGCAGTGGGCCTCGTCGATAGCGAGGAACGAGAGGCGTGCGTTCGCCAGGAGCTCCATGAAGTGCTCACTCTGGATCCGTTCAGGCGCCATGTAGAGCAGACGCAGGCCGCCCGAGACGAAGGAGTCGCGGGCGCGGCGACGCTCCTCGGCGGTCAGCGCGGAGTGGTACGCTGCGGCCGGAATTCCCCGAGTCCGGAGCGCATCGACCTGGTCCTTCATCAACGCGATCAGGGGAGAGACGACCAGGGCCGTGCCCTCGAGGAGCGCGGCGGGAAGCTGGAAGCAAAGACTCTTGCCCCCGCCCGTCGGCATGACCCCGAGCGCGTCTCGTCCCGCGAGGAGGGCCTCGACCAGTCTCCTCTGACCCGGGCGGAAACCCGAGTGACCGAAACGCCTCTGAAGCTCGAGCTCAAGATCCACCGCCATCCCCCTATGCAAGTTCTATAGTGCAGCAGAGTGTGCAGGTCCACCCGGCGGCTGATCCGGACTCAGCGCCCCGCTAGAGCTCCAGGACCGCTGACAGCCGAAGGCGCCGATTGTCGCGATACTGACCAAAGAACGATGTTGAATCGCCGCTGAAGAGGTCGCCCGCGACCGCGAAGCGCAGCGGGTCGGTCCACTGCCACTGCCCGCCGGGGCTCACGTAGTATCCCCTGCGCCGGACATCCCAGACCCCGCTCACCGAGAGTTTCCACTTCGACTGCCAGCGCGCCTCCACGTAGCCCGCGACGTTGCGATCCCACGGCAGGGACTCCGGCAGCCCCGTGACGACCGAGGCGCCCGCGTCGGCTTCCGAACTGCCCAGGCGCTGGTAGTGGACGTAGAGCAGCCCTCCGGCAAGCGTCGCCCCAAGAACCGGCCGCCGAAGCGTTCCATCGACTCCGACCGTGGCGTGGACGAAGTTCGACTTGGTCAGGTCGTCGCGCACGGCCTGAGTGGCGGCGGTCGCGGCCCGGGCGTTGTCCCGATATCGAAACGCGGCGTCGAACCGAACGGTCAGGTCGTCGGTGAGGGGCCCGGTACCGTCGAGGCCCACCTGGCCCTCGCGGTGAAACGAGGGGTTGAGCGTCAGAACGACGGGGACCGTAGCGATCGACGGATTCCCCCGCTGCGCGACGTGAACTCGCGGAAGTTTCTCGACTCCCGCGTAGGCGGACACCGCGAAGTCCCAGCCTCCCAAGGAGGTCCTCGCCCGCGCGCCCGCCTGCCAGGTCGCGGGGTAGCTCGGGGCCGCGAGCTCGTAGGTGAGATTCGCGGCGGTACCCTGAACAAGAGCCCGCGAGGGAACCGGCAGGAGCCAGCGGGATTCGGAGAGCTCGATGGTGACCGTTCCCGTTTCCGGAAAGGCGGTCGGAAGAACCGACTCACGAAAGAACGGAGTGACGAGAAGCTCGACCTGAGTCGGGTCCCAGGCAACTGGATGAATCACCGCCCTCAAGGCCGCGAAGGGAAGCTTCGGGGAGACAAAGAGGTCCGTCTGGTCGCGCGGGTTCCAGACGTCGACCGGGCTCACGACATCGGTCGAACCCCAGGCGACGATCTGATTGCCGGCGCGCAGGTCGATCCAATCCCCGCGGTACTCGACCCAACCCTCTTTGAGCTCGGCGAAAACGCGCGGCGTTCGCGGCTGGCCCGCGATGTCGCGCGGAGCGAGGAGCCAGGTCCAGGGGCTCAGACGGGCGCCGAGCGACTCGCCCCAGCTCGCCTCGGCGGTCGCCTCGGCATCCACGCGCGTGAGCGCGGTCGAAAGGCCCCGGACCCTCTGTCCATACACGATTTCGCGGGCTTCAAGATGTGCCTGGGGCGGGCTCAGGGCGAGCTCCGCGGCTTTGGCGGAACCGATTCCGATGGCGATCAGGGACGCCCAGACTGTCAAGATCTTCGACACCGTATACGGAAGTATACCACAGCGATTTCAATGACCTGAGCTGCCAAAACGCTGGAACTGGGATTGCATGACGCGACGAGCCGTCTCGGTCCGTTTGTGGTAGAGGTATGCACCGATGAGTCTCCCGCCGAACTTGGAAAAGTACGCCCTCACTCGAATCAATCTCCCCGCCATCTCAGCCATCGGAGTCTGCGCCGCGGTCGCCGCGATCGCGCTCCTGGCGATCCGCGGGGCGTCGGCTGAAACGACGCCGGACGCGACGGAGCTGCTGCGGAAGTCCCTTCGCGCGGTGCACCTCGAGAACGAGCAGTCCGTCTACCGCATGCGCCTCTTCAAGGGCGACGGCTCGCCGGACGGCGAGCGGGTGATGAAGGTGTGGTTCCGCAGCACGAGCGACGAGGCATCGAAGCTCACGATCAAGTTCCTGGAGCCCGCGAACGTCCGCGGCACGGCGCTCCTGACCCTGGCCGAGAAGGGCCAGTCGGTCGATCAGTGGATCTACCTGCCGGCTTACAAGAAGTCGCGACGCATCCGCGGCGGCAACGAGAACGAGGCGTTCCTCGGAAGCGATTTCACCATGGCCGACCTCACCGTCGACCGCCAGTCGATCTTCGAGTTCAAGGTTCAGGGCAGCACCCGCTGCGAGAACACCGACTGCCACGTGCTCGTGGGAACGCCCAAGAAAGACGTCGATCCGGAAACCGTTCCCTACAGCAAGAAAATCCTCCACATCCGGAAGGACAACTTCCTCAATGTCCGGAGCGAGCTCTACAACAAGGAAGCCAAGCTCGAGAAGGTCATGAAGATGCACGGCCTTCGCAAGATCGAGGTCGAGAACCTGATCGAAAAGCACAAGACCGTGCTCGAATACGACAAGAGAGACACGAAGACCGTCCCCGAAGAGAAGTTCTTCACGCTGAGCTTCCTGGAGCGCTCGGCGTGAGGTTTATCCGATCCCAGTCACGCGCGGCGGTCGCCGTCACACTCGCCTTTTCAA
>CAYJTX010000385.1:0-3698 GCA_964372615.1 uncultured Bacteriovoracaceae bacterium
GCCCGTCACCCAGGGAGCCGCCACCCGGATCTTCGACTCACGCTCCCTCGAGGGCGGCCGGCATTACCTGAACGACCACTCGTTCGTGCGCACCTCGACCGGCTGGCACCTTTTCGGGATCTTCGATCGCGAGCCCTGCTGCACGGGACGCGAGGAGGTACGGCTTGTCCACGCGAAGGCGCCAGGCCTCGAGCCTTCCGCGTGGGTCGAGGGCGCGTTCTCGTACTCAGGCATCGCGCTCACCGCGGAGCCCGAGCGCGGCGAGACGCATCTCTGGGCCCCGCACGTTGTGCGCGACGGCGACCGACACTTGATGCTCTTCCAGGCGGGCGGGACGGGCGGCAACGACCACGCCCTGCTGCGCGCGGCCGAAGCGACGGACGAAAACCTGTCGAGCTGGCGGCGGATCGACTCCTCGGCTTTCGAAGACATCTGCGTGGCGCGCGACCCGATGGCCCGCCAGATGGCGGGGCTCTGGGTCGTCTACTACACGCGCTGCGATTCAATCACACGCGAGCCTGGCGGCTCAACGGGCTCGGAGCTGAGCGGCGTGGCCTACCGGACGTCGCCCGACCTTCGCGAATGGAGCGAACCGCGGATGGCGCTGGTGCTGACGGAAACGCCACCCCTGTTCAACTCGGGCTACACGGAGTCGCCCTTCGTCCTCGAGCGCGGCGGGTGGTTCTACCTCTCCGTGACCTCTTACCCGGTGGAGTGGGACGCGACGTTTCTCTACCGTTCCCGCTCGCCGTTTGCCTTTTCCGACACGACGCCCGTCGCGCGCCTCCAGGCCCACGCGGCGGAGTGGCTCGCGTCCGGCGACGACTTCGAGCGCGGGGAACTCTTCGTGACCCACGCGGGCGCGGGCCAGGGAGGCGTCTGGATGTCGCCCGTGAAGGGGCTCTAGGCCTGTTTTCCGCCACTTGCGACCCCTGCCCATCTCGCACCGAATTGTCAGAGGGAATACGGCGGCGCATCGCTTAGTCTCGGTTTCAGGCAACGACATCCGGCTTCGGGGACCTCCAGCACCTCACCCCCCGGGGGCCGGAAAAATGAGGGAAGTCCCCCTGACCGAGGGGGATTTCCCTTTTTTCTGTTAACCTGGCCTGGAATGCCGGTTCGCGAGTTTCCCGATCCCGAATCCGCGCGCCCCAACGGGCTGCTGGCCGTCGGAGGCGATCTCCATCCCGAATCGCTTCTGCTCGCCTACCGCAACGGCGTCTTTCCCTGGCCGACGGAAGAGCACCCGCTCGTGTGGTTCTCGCCCCCCCGCCGCGGGGTGCTCGAGTTCGACCGGCTGCACGTGCCGCGCAGCCTCGCGAAGGCCAGGCGCCGGGCCCGGCGGGAGGGCTGGACGATCACCCGGGATCGGGCCTTTCGCGAGGTCATCGAAGCCTGCGCAGTGGCTCCGCGGCCGGGGCAGCACGGGACGTGGATCACGGTCGAGTTGATCGAGGCCTACTGCGAGCTGCACCGGCTCGGACACGCCCGCAGTCTCGAGGTATGGGCGCCGGGCAACCGCCTCGTCGGTGGCATCTACGGAGTCGACGCAGGGGGCGCCTTCTCGGCCGAAAGCATGTTTCACCTGGAGACGAACGCTTCGAAGATCGCCCTGCTCGCGCTCGTCGACCATCTGCGGGAGCGCGGCGCCGCCTGGCTCGACATCCAGATGGTGACGCCCGTCCTCGAGGCGCTGGGTGCCCGCGAGATCCCCCGAAGGGCTTTCCTGTCGCGTCTCAGAACGGAACTCGCGCGAAACGAAAAGCTTTTCTGATGGCACTTCGGCACGGCCGGCGCGCCTGCCGCCCGCTAGCCGGACCCGACGGTGCTCGGCTCGGCCACTGGCGCGGCTGAAGGCGCACCCGCGGCGCCGACAGACTTCGGCCGGATGTCGAAGGAGGGCTTGCCGTCCACGACCGTCACTTTCACGGTCCCGCCGTTCTCGAGCTTGCCGAAGAGCACCTCCTCGGCGAGCGGCTTCTTGAGCTGGTCCTGGATCAGGCGGGCCATCGGGCGCGCGCCCATCTGCCTGTCGTAGCCCTTCAGGGCGAGCCACTCCCGCACGTCGGCGTCGAACTCGATCTCCACTCCCTTGGCCAGGAGCTGGCTCTCGAGCTCGACGAGCTGCTTGCCCACGACCTGGGCGATCGTAACCGGATCCAGCGCGTTGAAGTAGACGATGGCGTCCAGCCGGTTGCGGAACTCAGGACTGAACGTCTGCTCGACCGCCTTCTTGACGCCCGTGCCGCTCACCTCCTCTTTGTCGATCCCGAGCGGCCGGCGCTCGAGCTCACGTGCCCCCGCGTTGGAGGTCATGAGAATGACCGCGTTGCGAAAGTCCGCCTTGCGCCCGTTGTGGTCGGTGAGCGTCCCGTGATCCATCACCTGCAGCAGGATGTTCCAGATGTCGGAGTGCGCCTTTTCGATCTCGTCGAGCAGGACGACGGAGTGGGGGTTCTTGAGCACGACATCCGTCAGGAGCCCCGCCTGCTCGAAACCGACGTAGCCCGGAGGCGCGCCGATGAGGCGGGAGAGGGTGTGCTTCTCGCCGTACTCGCTCATGTCGAAGCGGTGAAACGGCACACCCATGCAGTGCGCGAGCTGCTTGGAGAGCTCGGTCTTGCCGACTCCCGTGGGCCCGCAGAAGAGGAAGCTGCCCACGGGCCGGTCCCCGCTGCGAAGGCCCGAGCGCGCCAGGCGGATCGCGGTCACGATCGAGTCGATGGCGGCGTCCTGGCCGAAGATGGAGAGCCTGAGATCCCGTTCGAGGCTCTTGAGGCGGGATCGCTGGGTCGTGCTCACGCTGCGCGCCGGGATTCGGGCGATCTGGGAGATGATCTCCTCGATCTGCGCCGTATCGATGACGGTGATCTCTTCTTTACCCGAGCCTCCCGGCTCGTTTACACGCGAGCCTCCCCGCTCGACTGCCGCCGTGGCCGCTTTCGCCCGCGCGAGCCGGGCCTTCGCGCCGACCTCGTCCACGACGTCGATCGCCTTGTCGGGCAGGAATCTCTCGGTGAGGTGCTTGGCCGAGAGCTCGACGGCCGCGCGAATCGCCTCGGGCGTGTAGCGCACGCCGTGGTGCTCCTCGAAACGCGATTTCAATCCCTCGAGGATCTGGATCGACTCCGCCTGAGTCGGCTCCACGACGTCGATCTTCTGGAACCTGCGCGCGAGCGCGTGGTCCTTTTCGAAGACGCTGCGATACTCCGTATAGGTCGTCGAACCGATGCAGCGGACCTCGCCCTCGGTCAGGAGCGGCTTCAGGATGTTCGCGGCGTCGAGCGAGCCGCCGCTCACGGCGCCCGCCCCGATGATCGTGTGGATCTCGTCGATGAAGAGGATCGGATCCATTCCCTTGGTTTTCAGCTGTTGAAGCGCGGCCACGACACGCTTGAGACGCTGCTCGAAGTCTCCCCTGAACTTCGCTCCCGCCAGGAGCATTCCCATGTCCAGCGCGTAGAGCGCCGCGTTCTGGAGCAGCGAAGGCACCTCGCCCGCGACGACCCGGAGCGCGAGACCTTCGACGAGCGCGGTCTTGCCGACCCCCGCCTCGCCGACGAGCAGCGGGTTGTTCTTGCGGCGGCGGCACAGGATCTGCACCACCCGCTCGATTTCGTGCTCGCGGCCAATCAACGGATCGATCAGGCCCTTGGCGGCGCGGTCGACCAGGTCGGTCGCGAACGCCTCCAGCGGGT
>CAYJTX010000386.1:0-3683 GCA_964372615.1 uncultured Bacteriovoracaceae bacterium
GCCGCCGCCGGAGCCGCGGGCTTTCTCGATTCGACGATCGAGCGGAGCCAGACGGCGTTGGGGACTTACGTCCAGGAGCCGTCCTTCGCGAGCGCCGGGAAGCAGGCCGGGGTGACGGCCCTCGCGCGGACGACGGAGCGTATGGCGGAAGCGGTGCGGTCCGCGCCCGAGTACACGCGGACGGCGGGCTATCAGGAACTTCAGGTTCTCGTTCAGGAGGACCCGGTCGAGATCGGAAACTAGGGAGGAAGGAACGATGGAACAGGAAACGACGGTTGAAATCGTTGGCGATGAGGAAAGTACGGCAAGGAAGCGGAGGCGGAGCGAGCCGGGAGCCTCCGAGAGCGCAGTGTTACGCATCGTCGTGCCGGAAGCGACGGCCGCGCGAGTTCGGGAACTGATCACCGAGCTGAAGTCGCGCGGGGTCGAGCTGCGCGCCGATGAAATTCTACGGATTCATCTCGACAAGGTGCCGGACGAATACTGGGAGGCGGAGACCATCAGCCGCACGCCCCAAGAATACTACATCCGAGCGGCGCTCGAGATTCCGGACTTCAAGGAAAGGCTCGTCCGGCAAGCGATCAAGGCGCTGAACCGGACTCAGGGACCGGAGGCGGCCCCACGCCGCCGTCGGCGCGCACCCACCACGGAGAACTCCATGACCGCCACACCGGAAGGAAATGCCTGAAATGAGGATCACCGAAAGGGACTTTGACCTCCTCGCGTTCCTGGGAGCCCAGGGAGTCGCGACTGCCGATCAGATCAGGGAGCGGTTCTTCGTAAGTCGATGGAGCTGCTGGAAGCGGCTTCATTTCCTGAAAAAGGCGGGATTCGTGGAGGGCGTATCCGTGGAAGGCTTGAAGTCGATCTCCCAGGCTGCGTACTGGCAGGCGGCGGACCTCCTCGCCGTCTCGAAGGAGGATCTATGGAAATACCGTATCTATCGCCTGGCGCCGCGCTTGAGGCCGCGGAGAATGGGCGCCGACATGCTTGGGGAGCCGATGTACTGGAGGCACCAGATTCAGCTGAACGGGGTTCGCAAGCTCTGCGAGGAGCTCGTCCCGGACGCCCTGATTCTGACCGACCCCGACGTGCGCCAAGAGCTGGCGGGGCTCGGCTCGACGGAAGATGCGCTGATCCCCGACCTGGTCTTGCGCGGGAGCGGTCGCGAGGTCGCGGTCGAGATGGAACGGACGATGAAGAGCGACAGGCAATACTACGACCGATTCATCACCTACCGGGACTCGCACTACAGCCACGTTCTCTACTTCTGCGAGACCGACAAGATTTTTCGAAAAGTGGCTGACCTTTCGGGCTCGTTTCCCAGGATCAGGGTTTCGAGCCTGCTCAACAAACGCATGGTGTTTCGTTCGAGCACGGGATTCGAGCCGATCGAGGAATTTCTGGGGGTAGCATAGTATGAAGGACAAGAACGAGTTCGATCCGGAAGAGATGATCAAATTCGCTGGTGCGCTTGCCGCGCTTCTCGGCGTGGTAGCGGCGATGCCGGCGGTGGGATGTGGATACTATTTCTGGCAGCGTCCTGAGGTCGTTCGTCGCTGGGGGGTCCGACGGGTGGTCGTGCTCGGGACCGGCCTCCTCCTGATCACCGCCGCTGGTTGGTTCCTCTGGTTCGACCCTTTTCCCCTCTACCGGCTCGACTGGCTGGCCACGCCGGTCGCCGGAAGGTTGAAATGGCTTGGCCCGGCGCGTGGACTTTGGCTCGGCTGGGTGGGCGGCACCGGAGCGGTCCTTGTGGCGAGCCCGCTCTTCCTTCTCGCGCGAAAAGAGCGAACGATCGTGCGGTCGAAGGACTTCCGGAGCGTCGCTCGCCGGTTCCCTGGTATCAAGGAGGCCTTCGCCGATCCTCTTCGAGTACCGATCGGGATCGACCTCCGCGACGGCCAGATCATCACCTTGGACCAGCTCCGTCGGACGGCGCATGTCCTGACGCTCGGGGCGACTCGGCAGGGCAAAACCACCCTCATGGTGGGCATGATTCTTCACGCGATCCGGCACGGGCAGCCTTGCATCATCGTGGACCCGAAGGCCGAGGACTCCACCCTCGAAATGGTCCGCCGACTCGGGCGTGCGCTCGATCCGACCTTCGATGAGCGATTCCTGGTGTTCAGCATGTCAAAGCCCGAGAAGAGCGCTTCCTACAATCCTCTGAAACATGGCAATGCGAACCAGCTCAAGGACCGCATCCTGGAGGCGCTCAACTGGAGTGAGCAGTATTACCAGTCCGTCGCCGGCAGCTTCCTGACGATCCTCATCTCGTGCACGGAGCACCTGAAAATCCGGCTCACGCTGGACTTCGTCGCGAAGGCGACGATCCGCGCCGAGGTGAGAGCGGAGATTCAGAAGCGACTCGTCGAGCGCGCGAAGGCGGGTGACGCCCGGGCAGGTGAGCTCATGGAGGTGTTCTCGGCGCTCATGAAGAAGATGAAGCCTGAAGACCTCGTGGGTTTGCAGGCGCAGCTCTCGATCCTGAACAACCCGACGATCGGGCATCTGATGTCGTTCAAGACGGCGACCCGGGAGATCGACCTTCGGGAGGCCCTGGCGAAGAACCAGATCATCTACTTCCAGCTCGATACGCTCGGGAACGCGGATACCGCGCGTCGACTTGGGCGAATGCTGCTCGAGGATCTGAAAGGGCTCACGTCCTTCGTCTACAACACCACGCCCGACGAGAGTCAGCGCAAGTTCCTGCCGGTGTTCATCGACGAGTTCGGAGCCTTCGCCTCGCGCGAGTTCATCGAGCTGCTGAAGCAGGCGGGAGGAGCGAAGATCGCGCTGCACCTGTTTTCACAGGGTCTCGAGGACCTCGACGTGGTGAGCAAGGAGTTCGGACGCCAGTCGAGCGCGAACCAGGCCACGAAGATTATCTTGCGCCTCGACGATCGGACGACGGTCGAGGCGGTCTGCTCGATGGCCGGGACGGTCGACGTCGAAGAAGCGAGCTATCAGGTCCGGGGCTCGCTCTTCCCGACGAGGACCGGCATGTCGAATGTTCGCGAGACGAAGCAGATGCGCGTGGAGCACGACGCGATCAAGAATCTGGGTGTCGGGCAAGCGGTGTTGATCGAGAAGTCGCCGACACGGGTGGTGGCGATTCAGATTTTGCAGCCGGATCTGTAGGCATGAGCGATAAAGGTCGTAAATGGAGAGTCGACTTAATTCCTTCGAGCCGCTGCTTGCTCGAATTTGGCGACACCACGTTACAAGCAGCGAACGGCGCGTTAGTCTCAGGACGAGGCCGAGAGACCCCCTCCAGGAGTTGAGGTGGAAGGCCCTGGAAGGCTGAGCTGCGCAATGAGCAAATGAAGTCAAGGAGTCGAAGCACCGCGCTTCCGGGCTGGTTTACGGAGTGGCCCTTATCAGTCTCGGAAAAAGTGCCTTTCAATGGTGACCATGATGCGTAGAATGCTTGTATGGCGGGAGAATGGACCAAGTTTAGTGTCGGAAGGCCAAGCCAGAGACCGTACTGGACCGAGCCGACCTGCTCTCCGCTTGACTCGATATCGCACGTAGCCCATGTCGAAACGGCATGCGACATCATCAGGGATGGCCAACTTCGGGCGGGACTGATCTTCGACAAGAGTAAGCTCAATAAAGATCGTGTGCTCGTAACCTGGCTGTCTCCAAATGATTGGGCGGGCGCCGGTGGCTTCCGCTAC
>CAYJTX010000387.1:0-3675 GCA_964372615.1 uncultured Bacteriovoracaceae bacterium
ATCGGCCGCCAGGCCGAGACGCCCTCCGGAAGGGCCGGGGTGCGGTCCATGGCGCGCTCCGGAAAACGCGATAAACTGGGCGAAGAGGCGCAACCCCAGCCCCACCCCAAACCCATGACGACGAGGGCGTACACCGCTAGACCGCTCAGCTTCATTCTGGCCCTAGTCTACCTCATGTGTGGATCACGGGCGGCCGCCGCGAACGAGGGCCGCCCTTCCATCGCTCTCTATGGAGGCCCGGGAACTCCGAGCCCCCTCATCGACATCGCCCGCGCGCGTGGCGTGGACCTTTCAGCGGACTTCCTCGCCTCCGTTTCCTATACCCACCCGGTGTGGCATCTGCCGGGAACCCTGGCCCTGGAGGTCGAAGCCGGACTCTCGCACTACTTCGACTCCTCGAATCTCCTCGGTGCCCGGGGAGCGGTCGCGCTGCGCTGGCTCCGCACGCCGTGGCAGGGAGTCATTCCTTCCAGTGTCGCGCTTGGCAACGGGCTCTCCTACGCCGCGCGACCGCCCGAGCTCGAGAGCCGGCATCTCGCGACGACCTCGCGGCTCCTCTACTTCCTGTTCTTCGAGTTCTCCTTCGAGGTGAGCGCGGACAACGGCCTCAGCGCCCTCCTTCGAGTCGATCACCGCTCCGGCGCGTTCGGCCTGTTCAACGGCGTGGTGGGCGGGTCCGACTACCTCTGTCTGGGAGTGCGGTACGGGCTTTAGCGGAGTGAGGAGCTACTCGACCCGAAGCGCCCGGCTGCGCTTGGCCGCCGCGAGCACCGCCTTGATGAGCGTCACGCGAAGCTTGCCCTCCTCGAGGGCCATGAGCCCATCGATCGTGCAGCCCGCGGGGGTCGTCACCTCGTCTTTCAGCGCGGCAGGGTGCACTCCCCGTGTGAGCACCATCTCGGAGGCGCCCGCGAGCGTCTGAGCGGCGAGCAGCGTGGCGGTCCCGCGAGGAAGGCCCACCTTCACGCCCGCCTCGCTGAGGGACTCGATCACCAGAAAGACGTAGGCGGGGCCGCACCCGCTCAGGCCCGTCGCCCCGTCCATGAGCGATTCCTCGATCAGGGCGGTTTTTCCGACCGCGCCGAAGATCCGCTCGGCGATCGAGACGTGCTCCTTGCCGCTGCCCGGACCGGAGCAGTAGACCGTCATTCCTCGGCCGATCAGCGCGGGGGTGTTCGGCATGGCCCGAACGATGGCGGCGGCCCCGCCGGACCAGCTCTTGAGCTGCTCGGTCGTGACGGCTGCGCAGATGGAGATCAGGAGTTTTCCCTTTCCGAGCGCCGGTCTCATCGCCTCCAGCACGGCCTTCGCCTGGTGCGGCTTCACGCAGAGGACGACGACGTCGCTCTCGCGCGCGAGCTTCGCGTTGTCGAGGTGACAGGTGATCTTGAGGCGCTTCGCCGCCTCGCGCGCCGATTCCTCGGAACGCGTTGTCGCGCTGACCGAGAACTCTCCCTTTGGGTCGTTTCGCCGCAAACCCTCGAGGAGCGCTTCACCCATCTTACCCAGCCCGACGATTCCGATCTTCATGCGCTAGCTCCTCACCTGGCCGTTCCCCTCGATGACCCATCGCGCGCTCGTGAGCTCCCGAAGCCCCACCGGCCCGCGCACGTGCAGCTTCTGGGTGCTGACGCCCAGCTCCCCGCCCAGACCGAGCTCAAAACCATCCGTGAACCGAGTCGACGCGTTCGAGTAGACCGCGGCCGCGTCGACCTCCTCCCGAAAACGCCTCGCCGCCTCGGGCGAACGCGTGACGATCGCCTCGCTATGCCGCGAGCCGTGCCGCTCGATGTGCGCGATGGCCTCGTCGAGTGAGTTCACTACACGGCAGTTCATCCGAAGATCTAGATACTCGAGGTCCCACGCCGCACCGCCGGCCGGCGCGACACGGCTCGCGCCCGAAAGAACCAGAACCGACTCCGGACAGCCGAACCACTCGACCGCCGAGAAGCGAAGGTCGGCGTGGAGAGCTTTCAAAAAGGCCGGGGCGACCTTCGCGTGAACCAGAAGCGTCTCCATCGCATTGCAGACTCCGGGCCGCTGGGTCTTGGCGTTCACTACGATTTCGCGAGCCATCGCGAGGTCGGCGTCCTCATGGACGTAGACGTGGCAAAGACCGCGGTCGTTCTTGATGATCGGGATCGTGGAGTGCTCCACGACGAACTCGATCAGCGAATCACCCCCGCGAGGCACGACCACGTCGATGAAGCGCCTCTGCGTAAGGAGCGCTTCAACGAGCAGGCGGTCGGGGTCGGAGATGCCCCAGCAGCAGCCGGCGGGCAGCCCCGTCCCGGCGAGCGCCTCCCCGATCCACCGGTAAAGCACCTCGACGGTCCTCGTCGACTCCTTGCCTCCCCTGAGAATCGTGACGTTTCCGGCCTTGAAGGCGACGGAGAACGCCTCGACGGCCACGTTGGGCCGGCTCTCGAAGATCATGAAAATCACGCCGAGCGGCGCCCTCACCCGCCGCACGCTCAGCCCGTTCGCGAGCGTTCGCGCGTCGACCTCCTCGCCGACGGGGTCAGGAAGCGCCTCGACCTGGGCGAGCCCCTCGGCCATGAGCGCAAGGCGAGCGCCACTGAGCTCCAGCCGGTCGCGAAAGGCCTTCGTCGCGGTCGCCGGAAGCGCGTCGAGATCGCCGCGGTTCGCAGCGAGAAGTTCGGTGGAATCCGACGTGAGGCGAGTCCGCAGTGCGGCGAGGGCCCGGTTCTTGGTCGCCGTCGAAGCGCTTCGCAGCAGGCGCGAGGCCGCTCGGCCGGCCGCGAGTCTCTTCTCGAGGTCGAGCGGGAGGCTGCAGATCGTCACGCCTTGCTCCCAATCCGCGTGCCCACCCTCGCCCCGCGCGCGATCTCAAGCAGAATTCCCGGCACGTCGCCGCGCACGAGCCAGGTCTCGATGCCCGATCGCCCGGCCAGCCGCGCTGCTTCGAGCTTCGAGTACATTCCGCCTGTTCCGCGTTGCGATCCAGCCGTGCGGCTCACGCTCCTGAGCCAGGCCTGCGTGACGCGCTCGAGACTCGGAACGAGCTTCGCGCCCGCGCGGCTCCTGGGATCGCGGTCGTAGAGCCCGTCCACGTCCGTCAGGATCACGAGGCGGTCCGCCCGCATGACTCTGGCCACCTTGGCGGAGAGCGAGTCGTTATCCCCGAAGCGGATCTCCTCGGTCGCCACCGCGTCGTTCTCGTTGAGAATCGGCGTGACTTTCCACTCGAGGAGCTTTTCCAGCGTGTTCTGGAGGTTCTTCCTTCGACGCGCGACGAGGAGGTCGTCGGCGGTGAGGAGCACCTGCGCCCCCTGAAGCCCGACGGTCTGAAATGCGAGGTTGTAGAGGTCCATGACCAGCGGCTGGCCGATCGCGCTCAGGGCCTGCTTCTCGGGCAGGGAGCGATCCCGCCGCCTGAAACCGGTACGCTCGACTCCGGTCGCGATCGCCCCCGACGTCACCCAGATGACCTCGATGGAGCGCTCCCGCCTGAGACGTGAAATCTGATGGGCCCACTCCCGATGCAGGATGGGCCCGCCCGTGACGACCCGACTGCTTCCGGCCTTGACGACCCAGCGCTCGCGCACGGTGGCTCCCAGACTTTCAGTTTAGCAGGTTGCTGAAGTATCGGCGGGGAGATTGGCGGTTCCCCCTCTTCTGGCGCGGGTACAAACTAGAGCGCCAGAAGAGGGG
>CAYJTX010000388.1:0-3652 GCA_964372615.1 uncultured Bacteriovoracaceae bacterium
TACACCCAAAAAAACACACACTTCCCTACCCGCCGCACTCCCGATCTGGTTCAGCGCCGCCGTGGGCGGCGCGATTCCGAACTCTGACGAATTGCGCGCGATTCGCGCTGTCATGCGCGCTACACCCATCTGGGTCTGCAAGAATGAGTGTACCGGGTGCAACGACCCCTTTCGCGGCTGCGTGTTGACTAAGGTGTACGGCAACACAGTGGCTTCGGTAATCTTGCTCCCTCCCTGTTTCCTTAAGACGGTGGGGTGCTTGAGCGACTACGCATCGGAAAAATTCGACGTTCAGACGGCGATGGCATCCTCACTTGCTCTGGTGGCCAATAATAAGCTCAATGGACTTAAGAGAGTGGGTCCAACACCCAGGGAGGCGGCCAAGAAGGCGAATTCAATACTCGGCAAGTCCATCGAGATTCTGAAAAGACTCGTAGGCGCTTGTCCCGGCCCCTTTCCACAGGTGGGCGCGGACTTTCTCTGGAGCACAGGGCACCTCAAGGATATCGGCGCATTCGCCGAGAGCTGCGCTGAAAAGTTGATTGAGCCGCTCAATAGGATTCCAACCGAAAAGAATTGTGCGTTGTTTCTCGATTCGTCCAAGTACCAAAAACTCAAAGAGACTGGCGTGCTAGCAAGGCTCCCGAAAATTCAACGCTGCGACGCCTTTTGCGAGGCTCTTACCTGTGGCGGGGCGGAACCCAAAGCAAGGCTAATGCAACTGGGTCCCCGTTGGGTCTTGTCTCTCCCGGAGGGGACGTGCGAGGGCGGGCAGCCGATTGATCCGAGAAAATTCCTGGACGAACAGGTTCGGCGGGTGGCTCGAGACGACATGCGGGCTCGGACGGATAGCTTCGATCTCTTCGTGTCAGGCTGCCTGAAGGCGCTCCTGCCGACGCAAAAGCAGGCTCCCACCCAGGACGAACTGATGAAGCCCGTGGACCTTCCCGAAGGATCCGGAGTCGAGCTTATTGAGTCTTGAGACGGGAAGCACGAGCCATTTCTAGATAGGTTTTTGCTTCGCGGTGGGAAGAGTCGAATTCGAGTATACTTTCCCACTCAAGTTCCGCGTCGAGCACGTTTCCCTGGCTGTAATGAAGCAAGCCAAGCTGGATCCGCGCAGGGAAATAATCGGGGTGCTCGGTCTTGAGCTGTCTTAGTTCCTGGAGGGAACGAGTGAGGAATCCCTTCTTGGCGAAGGCCTTCGCGCGTCGGATCCTGATTTCGAACGTGATTGGGTCGAGGACCGCCGCCTTGCCATACTCCTCGATCGCCTCGTCGTAGCGCCGATAGCGAAAGTAGAGATCGGCAAGCTCAAGGTGCTTTACTGAGAACTTCTTGTCTATTTCGGCGTCAGCCCCGTTTCCACGAGCGGTCACGGACTGGTTGGCCTGCTCGAAGACCCTCTTGGCGTCTCCATAGTTGCCTACGTCATTGAGAAGGACAGACAAGCAAATCGCTCCATCCGTATGGCGGGGATTCAGCTCCAGGCACTTTCGAAGGTCTGCGACTGCCCGGCCGACCTTGCCCTGGAAGTAGTTCATCACAGAAGACAGGTACCAGGCGTCCGCGTCCGACGAAGATCCTTCGAGCCGCTGTCCGATGAGGCGTCCCGCCTCGAG
This sequence comes from uncultured Bacteriovoracaceae bacterium, assembly GCA_964372615.1. Taxonomy (GTDB): domain Bacteria; phylum Bdellovibrionota; class UBA1018; order UBA1018; family UBA1018; genus CAYJTX01. The sequence goes on from CAYJTX010000388.1 coordinate 1,623, forward strand.
ATACTCTCGGCGCATGAGAAGGTCCTGGATCTGGCGGTCCTCGCGCGTGACACGGGGACCTGACATCGGATCAACGGGAGTCAGCATCGCGCTTCTTTCTCGTCTCGTAATCGCGCTTGATCCCCTGCTCCACGATGTCGGCAAGCTTACGCTTCGCCTCCTCGAAGGAAGGGGTGTCGCGATACTTTTCAACTATCTTCTCCAGCCGGCCCTTTGCCGACGCGGGATCGTCGCGTTTCATATAAAAATTAGCGATGTAGAGTTCCTTTTCCGCCAGCTGCCCCTTGGCCTCTGTCGCGTCCTTTCGGGCCTCGTCCGATTCCTTTGCGGTCGGGAATCTCTTCGTGAACTCTGTGTATGCGTCAAGAGCTTTCTGCAGGGATCCCAGATCCCTCGCGATCGTGCCGGGATGATCGCTGAAATGTGACTTGCCGATACGAAACATCGCGTACGGCGTCTTCTCATGTTTCGGGTGGAGGTCCCGAAAGGTTTCGTACGCCAAGGCAGCCTCCGAAAACGACTCCTGCATGAAATAGACGTCCGCGATCCTAAGCTGGGCTTCCACGGACTCCTTGGAATACGGGAACTTGTTCTTGATCGCCCTCAGCTTGTCGAGCGCCATCTGATAGTGATCGCTTGATACGTCTTCTTCCGCCTCCTTGAGCATTGCGGCGGGGTCGTTCTCGTCGACTTCCTTTCCGGAACACGAGGAAAAGACATAGCCGGATAGGCCAACAACAAGAAAGCAGGTGAGTGTTTTGGTGGGAAGATGCATTCTCCTATCGGTGTAGATCACCCTCATTACAAGAGCAACAGACTCTTCCCGGGGGCCCAGCCGACGTCACTGGATGAGTATCTGATCTGAAGCCAGGTTTCCTCCGCGACCGATCTCGAGCCGATGACACGAATTTTGGTTCCGGCATCCATTCGGGACAGCTCGAGGTAGGAAGGGCCTGGGCCGCTTCTCACGGACGAGGGTTCCAGGAAAGTGGCCGGATGTGACATATCTCCCCAACGGCTCACACCGAGCAGAATCAGTGCCGCTGAGAGGGCCACGATGCCGACGACGCTCAGGGGGGAACGGAATGTTGGTCGGAGTCGGCTGGACTTTCGATATTCGAGGATCCAGGTCCATGCGAGCAGGAGCGCTGCTAGCCCTACCAGGGCCCTGATCTGTTCAAGAGGGAGTTCATCCGAGAGGCCGCTCAACCAGTTTCCAGCCGGATCCAGTCTTTCCGAGCCGACGACCTTCTGGAGCTGCGCGCGGGAGAGAGAGAGATTCTTTCGCACCTCAAGGTCAAATGGATCCATGCGTCGAGCTTTTTCCAGGTAGGCAACCGAAGGTCCGAAGCGCCCGAGCTGGTAATGGAGGGTCCCGACGTTGTAGTAGTAGGTCGCGCTGGATTGCGGGGCACGGGCCAGGGCCCTGAGTGCCTCATCGTATTTGCCTGCGGCGTTGAGTGACGCGATTTCCTCCCAGGTCGGGACCTGGCCAGGCGGACCGGAGTCTGCCTGCAGTGGGCCAAGTGGGCCCATCGCGAGGCCCAGGATCAGAAGCGAAAACCTTGAAATAGGCACCCTCCATTCCAGGGTAGCGAGCGCCGCGCGAACCTTGCAACAAAAATAAGCGTAGGATATTTCTTGGGAAATTTTAATGGCAGCTCAGTCGGTTCCCAGGAGAGGTGTTCGCATGCCGTTCCAATGGCCCACTCAAGCGCGGGCGCTCCTTTCGTCTCAGCGATTCAGCGCAGCTAAGTCTGCGCTGGTCGATGCCATTGAAGACGCCAGCAGGCAGAAGAGGTCGCAGAAATGAGACACTTCATAGAAGAAGCCACGCGCCTGATCCGAATCAACTCCGTCACGGCGAGTGGCAATGAGGAGCTTGCCAATTACGTCTCTAGCTTGCTTCAGGACCGCGGACTCAAGGTCACCGTTCAGCAAGTAACCCACTCGATCGAATCAGTCTCGAAGAGGCAGTTCAACGTCATCGGAATTCTAGGTGATTATCTCGTCGACAAGAAGACTCGAAA
>CAYJTX010000389.1:0-3651 GCA_964372615.1 uncultured Bacteriovoracaceae bacterium
GACTCTCCGCTCGCACCGGTGGCGCCGGGCTCGCCGGTCTGTCCGCTCTCGCCGGGGGCTCCTGTCGCGCCGGTCTCGCCGGTCTGTCCGCTCTCGCCGGTGGCGCCGCTCTCTCCCGTCTGTCCGCTCTCTCCGGTCTGCCCGGACTGACCGCTCGCACCGGTTGCTCCTGTCGCGCCGGTCTGTCCGCTCTCGCCGGTCGCTCCGGTGGCGCCGGACTGCCCGCTGGCGCCGGTGGAGCCGGTCTCGCCGGTCTGTCCGCTCTCTCCGGTTGCGCCGGTCTGTCCGCTCTCTCCGGTGGCTCCGCTCGCTCCGGTTTGCCCGCTTTCGCCGCTCGCGCCGGTTGCGCCGGTCTGCCCGCTCTCGCCGGTGGCGCCGGTGGCGCCCGTCGATCCGCTCTCGCCCGTCTGCCCGGTTTGCCCAGACTGGCCGCTTGCCCCTGACGCACCGGTGGCGCCTGTGTCTCCCGTTTCGCCGGTTGCGCCGGTTTGGCCGCTCTTGCCCGTGCCGCCGGTCTGCCCGGTGGCGCCGGAGGAACCTGATTGCCCCGTTTTGCCGGTTGCGCCGGTTGCGCCGCTCTCGCCGCTCGCGCCGGTTGCGCCGGTTGCGCCGGTTGCGCCGCTCGCGCCGGTTGCGCCGCTCTCTCCGGTTGCGCCGGTTGCGCCGGTTGCGCCGCTCGCACCGCTCGCGCCGGTTGCGCCGCTCGCGCCGCTCGCGCCGCTCGCGCCGCTTGCGCCGCTTGCGCCGCTCGCGCCACTTGCGCCGGTTGCGCCGCTCGCGCCGCTCGCGCCACTTGCGCCGGTTGCGCCGGTTGCACCGCTCGCGCCGCTTTCTCCGGTCTGTCCGGAGGCGCCGCTCGAGCCGGTCGCGCCCGTGGCGCCGCTCGAGCCGCTGGCGCCGGATTCGCCACTCTGGCCGGACGCGCCCGTCGCTCCGGTCGCTCCGGTCGCTCCGGTCTCGCCGCTCTCGCCGGTCTGTCCTGACTGTCCGCTCTCTCCGGTTGTTCCTGTCTTTCCTGATTCTCCGGTGGCTCCCGTCGCGCCGGTAGTGCCGGTGGCTCCCGTCGCGCCGCTTTGTCCGGACCTGCCGCTTACGCCTGCAGGTCCAACGGGTCCGGCGGCGAGTGGGCCGCGCCAGAATCCGCGCGAGTCGATGATCACCCCGTAGCCCGGGAGGGAGACGGTGTTCGGGTTGATGTTCTGGTTCGCTACGTCGTAGGCCTGGAACGCGAACGGGGCGCCGGTGATCTCGAAGCGCGGGCTGAGGGCCTCGCCGTTGACGGTGACCTCGAGGTAGAGCGACTTGTCCGTCGGGCCGGCGGTCGAGGCCGCGAGGTCGAGCGGGATCGACGTGGCATCGCCGAGCTCCGTGCGAAAGTAGCCGTCGCGGATCTGCACGAGTGGCGCCGAAGATCCGTCGTGGATCTCTTCCCACTTGAGATTGATGGCAGCCGAGAGCGTCGGATCGTTGAAAATCGCGTAGCGGACGACGGCGTCTTCGTTGAGCGGCGTGCCGCCCGCGTCGGTGACGTAGCCCTGGAACGGCATCGTGCGCGAGGTGCTTGCGGCTTGCGCGACCGGAGCGAGAGACGCGATGCCGATCGCCCAGAGGGAAAGGGCTCCTATCGCACCGCAAGCCCGGAGTAACCGGGCGCAGGCGAGCGTCGCAAGGGTGTACACGCGAGCTGAGGAAAACTGTTTGCCGGAAAATTCTTCCGGCCCGCCAACGTTCCGCACAGTTTTCGTGACTCGAACCGAGGGCCCACCGGAGGGTGGACGACTCTCATTAATCTTACCCCAGGTTCCCACCTCATAGCTTTTCGGGCCGGAGCCCTGGGAACTGGAGACAAGTGGATGATTAGATGCATATTTCCTCGGGATCAGGGGAGGTCGAAGGGCGGGTATTCAATGGAGTAAGTTGAAAATAATATTTCGCGATGTGTCTAAACTGAAAAGATATACTCCATGACGTGCAGAATAATGTTCCAAGAGATTGAAATGAGGGGGTTTTGCGGTGGCAAGCGTGCGCGTGTCGGCGCGCTCACTGTGTCAGTGATGCTGAATCGGGCCTACTGACCGCCGTGGAAGCCGCCGACCATCCGGTAGCGCGAGCTGGTCGCGAACGTCCGGTGGTGGGTGCCGCCGACCGAAGTTTTCGGCAGCTGGTAGTTCGGAGACTGGGGAACGACTCCGCCCACCGGCGAACCGCCCTGAGCGGTGGTGTCGAACGTCGTGAAGTTTTTCGGGAGGTACGAACTTCCCCACTTTTCGAACTCAATTCGGTCGACGTTCCTCGCGCAACCCGAACCGCCGAGCGCTGCGACGAAGCCCGCCGCGAGGATCAGCTTTTTCCAGGGTACCTTCGATCTCATAAAACTCCCGTCCGAATCTCTATTGTAGCATGAGCGTCAGCGAACGTGCCGGGGGCCTCCCTCTTTCGACACAATCGGCTGGGAAATTGAGATCTTCCGGGGCGATTCAGTTTCGACTGCTACCGGTCGAACTCCACGCGCGTCGCGCCCGCTCCACCGCCGCCCGCGCCGCCGTCCTTGAACTCCTTCACGTAAGGCAGGCGGGCCAGCAGCGCTCGCGCGCCCTCGCGGATGGCCCCGGTTCCGAGGCCGTGCACGATCGTGACCTCTACGTAGGCGCCGCTGCGGAAGGCCTGGTCGAGGTAACGCTCCAGCTCGGCCATGGCCTCCTCGAGGCGCTGGCCCCGCAGGTCGATCCGGTCGGGCGGCGCGGAGGGAGGCTCCGTCTCTTGCACTCTTGCGCGGGGGGCGGGCTGCGCGGAATCCTCCGGCGCGGCCTCGACGTCGCCCAAGGCCAAGGTCATCTGGATCGCTCCCATCGCGACTTTCACCTTGCCGCTCGAGGTTTCCAGCACGGTGCCAAAACTCTTCCACTTCGGGATCCGCACGCGCGAGCCCGGAGCGATCAGGGCCGCGGCCGCGGGGGCGGCCAGCGGCGCCGCCACTGGCGCGTGGGCCTCGAGCGTCGCGGCAAGTGCGGGAGCCTCCTCGCGCAGGGCGGCGTCGATCCTGGCGGCGCCTTCCCCGAACGCGGACTGGATCTGCGCGCGGGAGACGTCGACGGCTCGCCTGCTGCCGGCCTCGTCGATACGCCGGACCGCCCCGCGAATCTCGTCCTGCGCCTGCTCGACGGCGCGTCGGATCCGCTGACGCGCCTTCTCGAGCATCTCGCCCACCGCCGCCTGCGTGCGGCCGAGCCACTCGTTCTTGAGGCGCTCCGCCTCGTCGAAGGCCGCCTGCGCCTCTCGGCGCAGGCGAGCGGCGCCGAGCGTGTCGCTCTCGAGCTTCGCGAGCATCTCCTCGAGACGAGTGTGCTCGCGCGAGAGATACGAGCGGGCGCGGTCGATAACGTCGCGGGGAAGTCCGAGCCGTTCGGCGGTCTCGAGCGCCCGGGAACGGCCGGGTATTCCGACAACGAGCTGGTAGGTCGGAGCGCGCGACCTTTCGTCGAATGCCATGCTGGCCGCCAGAATGCGCTCGTCCGAGACCGCCAGTGCCTTGAGGTGCGGATCGTGGGTGGTCGAAACCACGAGCGCGCGCCGATTCAGCACGGCCTCGAGCACCGCGCGTCCGAGCGCGGCTCCCTCCTCGGGGTCGGTCGCCGCGTTGAGCTCGTCGAT
>CAYJTX010000390.1:0-3645 GCA_964372615.1 uncultured Bacteriovoracaceae bacterium
ACAGAACCTGGTCTCCGATTATCACAGGGTCTCCGAGGTGGCCGCCTCCCTGGAGACCCGTGACTCGGACCTCCCCGAGACTCTGCGTGCCATGGATGAAATTCTGAGCCTTCCGCTCTGGCCAGGGATGACCCAGCTCCAGCAGGAACGCCTCGCCTCACTCTTCAGGAGCTTCTATGCAGGTTAAGTACGGTTATCTGAACGAGCAGTTCGCCGACATCGAGGCCTATCTCGAGGACATCCGGGGCCTCGTGAAGTCCACCGAGTTCACCCTGGGCCCCTACGTCGAGCGGTTCGAGCGGAAGTTCGCCGACTACGTCGGCGTCAGGCACTGCATCAGCGTGAACAACGGCACCGATGCGCTGATTCTGGCGCTCAAGGCCGTGGGCGTGAAGCCGGGCGACGAGGTGATCTCCGTGACGAACACCTTCTACGCGACGATCGGCGCGATCGTGGCCGTCGGAGCGCGGCCCGTCCTCGTCGACTCGGATGACCGTTACCAGATCGATGTTCGGGCGATCGAGAAGGCCATCACGCCTCGCACACGGGCCATCCTTCCCGTGCACTGGGCGGGCTGCCCCTGCGACATCGAGGAGATCGCCACCCTCGCCCGCAGCAGAGAGCTGGCCGTCGTCGAGGACGCCTGCCCGACCGTGGGAGGCCGGGTGAACGGCCGCCACGTGGGGAGCTTCGGCAAGGTCAGCGCGTTCAGCATGCACCCCCTCAAGCCCCTCAACGTCTGGGGCGACGGAGGAATGATCGTGACCGACGACGACGCGGCGGCGGAGTGGCTGCGCCTCTACCGCAACCACGGTATGACCGACCGCGACCATATCGCGATCTGGGGAATCAACGCCCGGCTCCAGCCTCTCCAGGCGATCGTCGCCTCAAGGCAGCTCGACATCATGGAGAAGATCGCCGAGACACGGATCCGCAACGCCCGCCTGCTGGACGCCGGCCTGTCCGCGCTCCAGGACTTCGTCGAGGTGCCCCGACGGCCCCAGGGGTACAAAGAGGTCTACCAGCTCTACATCGCGAGCTTCAGGAACCGCGACGCGCTTCTCAAGCACCTTGTCGACAGCGAAATCGAAGCGAAGGTCCATTACCCCGTGCCGCTGCACCTGCAGGCTCCCGGCCGGGCGCTCGGTTACCGCGAGGGCGACTTCCCGAAGGCCGAGCGGCAGGCGAAGGAGATCATCACGATCCCCTCCCACCAGCACGTTTCCCCGGAGCAGATCGCCTACATCATCGAAAGGGTCCGCTCCTTTTACTGATGCTGACCGCACTCGTCCTCGGCATCGGCGCCGGAGGGGTCTTCGCCGCGGTGTCGGTGGCAGTGCTCAGGCTCCGACTCGTTTCGGCGCCGCCCCTGCGCGTTCTGGGAGGGATCGGGCTGCTTTGCGTGCCCGTCGTCTGGGCCGCCTACCCCTACGTGAAGGCGCTGGGCTGGGACGCGCTCGCGGCGCCAGAGAACGCGCTTGCCCTCGGCGCCGGACTGATCGCGCTGGCCCTGGGAGCGGGCTACCTGCAGTTCTACGCCCTCGTCCAGGACAGCATCTCGCTGCGAATGCTTCACCAGATCCTCGAGGCGCCGTCCGAAACGATTTCGTCCGACGAGCTTCAGCGCGAGTACCCGTTCCGGGACCTCCTGGATCGCCGGATCGCCCAGGCCGTCTCCGACGGCCTCTTCGTCGAGGAACGGGCTCCGAACGGTGAGCGGTGGCTGGTCGAAACTCGCCAGAGCCGCATTCTCGGGATAACTTTCGGTAGTGCCCAGTCGTTCTTCGGCTGGGGGGACGGAGCGAGGGACCGGCGATGAGCGGGATCCTGATCGCCTGGTCCTGCGCCGCTGGCGCGGTCACTCTCCTCGTTCTGTCCCATGCCGCCTACGTGCGTCTGGCAAGACCGCGAAGGCGCTTCACCTTTATCTTCGCAGGTCTGCCGATCGCCGTGCTGGCAGCGGCCGGAGGCGCTTACGTGTGGCAGACCCCGACCCTGGACTCCCGATGGCTCGAGCTCGCACAGGGAACTCTCTTCCTCCTGTTCGCGGTACAGATCGCCTCGAGTCTCTATGCGGCTCTGGAGCACGCGATCCGAGGGGGGATCGCGTCCGAAGTTCACCGGTCCCCGAGCAGCCGAATCCGGGTCGCCGAGCTCATCCGGCGCTATGATCCGGACGGAGCGGCGATGCGGCGGGTGAGCATGCTGCTCGAGACTGGATACCTGCGCCACGACAGCCAGGGCCGATTTGCGCTGACCGCCAAGGGGCGACGGTTCGCCGTGGGAGCGATGTTTCTCAAGAATTTCTTCGGTATCGGAAGGGGCGGCTAGGGTGAAGGCAGATCGGCGGGCCGTCGCACTCGCGTCCGCTGGACTCCTGGGAGCCGTCTGCGCGGTTCGTTACACCGAAGACCTTCTGCCGACTCGCCCTGGTGGGATGGGCGCTGGCGGCCGCCCTTCTGATGGCCATGCTCGGACTCTACCCGGCCGTCTGAGACAACGACGTTCGGGACTCGCCTTTCTGCTGGGCGCGCTGAGCGACCCGTTCTCGCCTCAGCTCAGCTCCTCGGCGCATGTCCTCCTCGCCGGGGGGAGCGGCTTCGCTTTCGCTGCGGAACGCGGCTCAGTCTTCTTCCGGTTCTCGACGGAGCTGGTGGCGGCCCTCAAGGGATAGAGGAAGGGCACTCCATGATCATCGCTTGGAGACGATGAAGAGCCATCGTAAGATGGGCATAGCCGGCGTTCTTGCGCCCGAGGGGAGGGCGCCTAGCCTGCGGCTTACCTCTGGACTTACCGGAGTCACTCTCGGATAATTCTACCGATGAAGGAGCACTATGCGGGCGCTAGCCCCTTTTCTCTCGATGGCAAGATCGTCATCGTCACGGGGGGAACTGGGCATCTCGGGAAAGAGATTTCAAAGGGAATGGCGGCGGCCGGAGCGATCGTATACGCACTGGGTCGGAACTCGGAGAAGCTCGCTGCGCTTGACGCATGCAATTCCGCATTCCGGGAGAAGCGGATTTGGACGGTGTCCGTTGACGTGACAAATCCTCAGGAGTTCGCGGCGTTCACCGACAAGGTGTTTCAGACTCATGGGAAAATCAGCTCCCTGGTGAACAACGCCAACGCGAACCGGATGCGACAGAGCTGGGATGAGCTCGATCAGGCCGGATGGAATGATGGGTTGGAAGAGACCCTCAGCCACGTCTTTACGTGCAGCAAAGCCGTATCGGCACACATGAGAAAGGCTGGTAACGGCACAATTATCAGCACGGCGTCGGTGCTTTCGTTCCTTGGGCCATGCTTCCCGATGCACCTGGACTTGAAAAACGCCGCGGCGGTCCACCATGTGGTTGCCAAAGGTGGAGTGCTGCAGCTGACACGCTACCTCGCGGCGTACTTGGGCGCGGATGGCATTCGGGTCAATGCCGTCGCACCGGGTTACTTTCCGCAGAAGAGGGGTCCGGAGCGCCCCGACTACCTCCGTGAGCTCTGCTTGCGCATCCCGATGAAGAGGATCGGCTCCCCCCCCGATATTTCCGGCGCATACGTCTTCTTGGCCTCCGACGAGTCGTCTTACGTCAATGGACATAATCTGGTGGTTGACGGCGGCTACAGCGTCTGGTGAGCGTTTTCGCCGCTATG
>CAYJTX010000391.1:0-3619 GCA_964372615.1 uncultured Bacteriovoracaceae bacterium
ATTCAGCACGCGAAGGTCGACTCGATAGAGAATCGAAGGAAGTCGCTATCTCGCCGCTACGCCGAGGGTCTATCTTCCCTTTCCCTGACGCTGCCGAACGACGCACTGGCCCCCCACCGCCACGCCCGTCACCTTTACACTCTCCTCGTCGAACCCAAACGCGCGGGCGTCGGTCGCGACGCCCTTCTCGCGGCCCTTCACGCGCGAGGGATCGGTTGCGGCGTCCACTACCGTTCCATCCCCGAGCTCTCGTACTACCGGGACACCTTCGGCTGGAAGCCCAAGGACTTCCCCGTCTCCGCCTCGATCGGGGAGCGAACCCTCTCGATTCCCTTCACGCAGTATCTGACGGATGCCGAGGCTGATCGGGTGATCGCGGCAGTCAGGGAGTCGCTGGAATCACCCGAGTCGACTCTCCTAATCCAGCATCACGAGCGCGACTCCACGGGGCCGCAGACGCTCCCGCTGCCGCACGAGCTCGAACGCAGCCTCGCGGGACGCCTCGAAGGGGCTGACCGCCTGCCCGTCCAGGAGCTTGAGCTCGTAAGACCAATTCTCACCCCCGGCGTGGCGCTGCTCGAGATGCGCGATGAGTCTGGCCTCCCAGCGCTCGGTCGTTTTGACCGGCTTCTCGATTCCATAGTAGTAGGCCTGAAACGCGAGGGACCCCACCCAGGGAATGAAGCGAGACCCGAAATCGAGCGCCGCTGAGACCCCCTCGAGGCCCCACCGCAACGCCCGTCGATGGACCAGCCTCGCATAGTTGACGGCCGCCGAGGGCCGGCACCTTTTCGAGAGCCTGGAGCGCGCCAGCAGATAAAGGCGCTTCCTGCCTGAGGGCTCCTGCCCGACGCCGAACCGGTCGTTGAGCTCGCGAAGCTGCTCGCCCCGGGCCGCCAGCCACTGCCTTGTCTGCCTCGCGCGCTTGGCGTCTCTCTCCAGCGACTTCGTCCAGGCCTTGAGCGGTCCCCTGAAGATCCAGCGCCAGACGCTCGAGAGCGAGCTGTCGGAGAGCTGAAGGGACTCGATGGATTTCTCCCGGTCCTCAGCCGACAGGACCGCGAACGGCGCGAAGCTCCCGCCCTCGTCCGCCTGAACGAGCATCTCCCGCGCCATCTCCTGGTGCAGGTGGTAGAGATGCTCGCGGTACAGGAAGAACCGGTTCACCGCGGCGCCGAGAATGGCCGAAACCCAAGGGATCGGGACGATCCCCACGAGCAGGTCCAGCGCGTTGTCGACCGAATCCCACGCGAGGGCCTCCCACATGAGGGTGGTCTTGTGGCGAAGGTCCGCGATCTTCTTGGGACGGGTCACCCGCGACTCTTCAGCCGCGGGAGCGTCGTAAAACAGCTCGTATCCGGATCCGTCCGCCCTGCGTTCCCAGCCGAAGCGCTCCAGGAAGTCGGCCTCGAGGGCCGCGCCCCGGCCTCCGGACTCGCGCACGGATCTGAGAAGCGCCAGAGCCTGATCCAGCTGCGCGCGTCGCTCGTTTGCACGCGAGCCTTCCGCGGACTTCGCGCCGGCGTCGATCAGGCGGTCCCAGTCGAGCTCCGACAGCCGAAAAGACGAGGGCTCCTCCGCGCCCTTGCGACCCTCTTTCCAGGGAAGGTCCTTCCACCACCCCTCGGGCCACGGATCGACATCGATCTCCGGCGCAGTGACACGCGAGCCTTTCGGCTCGACCTCACCGTCCGCCTCCGGCTCGGCTCCTTGCAGCTCGCGCGCGATGCTTCTCGCCTCGCTCCAGCCTTCGCCTGTCATTCGACTGCGCCCGACCCGCCCGAGGTCAATCCGCCCCCGCGGATCCGGAAACGAAAGATCGTAGATCGCCAGTACGCGGCCCGCGGCGTCGACCCCGGCCGCCCAGCGAGTCCCCATGCGCCGGAGGGCGGCGATCTCTTCCCAGTCGACTCCCCGGTCTGCCGACCGTGCCGATTCCGAGGCCAAGCCGCACACTGCCCCGCAAACCACGAAAACCCCGAGGTACATCCCTGCTGTCTTTCTCACCTTGCTCCCCCATCGGCTGGACCCGGTATCGGCTCGAACTTCACTTCCATGATCTCCAGCTCTTCCTCGCCCTTGGGCGACCGAAACTGCACGGCGTCGCCCACCCGCGCCTGAAGCAGCGAGCGGCCGATCGGCGAAATCCAGCTGACGTGGCCCCGCGCGGCGTCGGTCTCGTCGATACCGACGATTCGGTAGGTGCGCCTCTGACCCTCTTCGTCGCTGACCGTCACTGTCGCCCCGAAAAGAACCTTGTCGCCCCGCTGAGCGGCCGGATCGACGATTTCGGCCAGGTCCAGTCTCTTCGTGAGGAAACGGATTCGGCGGTCGATCTCCCGAAGCCTTCGCTTTCCATAGATGTAGTCGGCGTTCTCGGAGCGATCGCCGTTACTTGCAGCCCAGCCCACGGCGCGCACGACCTCCGGCCGCTCGACCTCGAGGAGGCGCTTGACCTCGTCCCGAAGCCGGCGGGCCCCCCCGGGCGAGATGTAGTTCTTGGTCCCTTGCGGCAGCGCCGGACCCTCGTCAACCGCGTCGCCACCTGCTTCGTCGCCGGCGCCGGAGTCGTCTTCCTTGGTAAAGGCCTTGGACATGAGTCCGCCTAGTATGCATTCCCCCTTCCACGCGTCAAACCGGATTGAGGCGATCCCGCTCGACCCGGGACCTTGCCGGGCCCCTTGCCGGGCCGACCCAGGCAGGCGATTCTGGGAGCCTTCCCCATGACTCCCCTCTCGCCCAAGCGGGTACCCCTCAGCTTCATTCTGGCAGCCATCGCAATGACGCCCTGGGGATTCTCAACGGCCCAGGCGCGCTGGGCGACGCTCCAGGACGTCGACTCGGTCGTCCGGCTGGACGAAAGCCACACGCGCGTGCGGGCCGACGGCACTTACACAGTCGAGTATGAGACCGAGGTCGAAGTCCTGAAAGACTCCGCCCGTCAGCGATTGGGCACGGTACACCTCCAGTACAACTCGCGCGCGGCGAAGCTCGAGGTCCTGGAGGCTCGGACCATCAATCCCGAGGGCGCGATCCCGGTCGATCGGAAATTCATCGAAGACAAGCCCCTGGCGAGCGTCCGCCAGGGCTTCGACCAGAGCAACCAGATCATGATCGCCTTTCCGGAGGTCCGGGTCGGCTCGCGCGTGCGCTTCCGCGCGCGCTACACCGCGACGGAAATCCCTTTCGCCGGGTTCTACAGCGACGACACGGTGTTCGGTGCCTCCGGGCGATTCACCGAAGACGCCCATCACGTCTACGAGTCCGAGCTCCCCCTGCACGTCGGCGTCCACGATCCCGACGGATACCTCAAGATCAAGGAATCGCGGACGGGGGGCGGCTGGCGCGTGGAGGTTCGACTTCGCAAGCCCGTGCGCATCCGCGCCGTCGAGGAGTCCGACCCGTACTTCGAGGCTCGGCGCTTTCCCTGGCTGGTCGTCACGACCACTCGGGACTGGAAGGCGATGGCAGCCCCGGTCCTTCCAAAATGGGACACGATCGTCTCCTCGCCTCTCCCCGCGCTGCTTGAGAAGATCGCGAAGAAGGCCTCCCAGCGGTCGGACCCGATCGAGCGGATCAACGCCGTCACCTCGCTGCTCGCCGACGAGATCCACTACTG
>CAYJTX010000392.1:0-3611 GCA_964372615.1 uncultured Bacteriovoracaceae bacterium
ACCATCCGCAACCAAGAAGGCGTGGAAGTTCTCAGCGGAACCGCCTTGGTCCTTCTGCCGGGATGCTCATGAGCCACCCCTTCGCCGAACGCGGAGAAATGGTCACGATTCACGACCCCGTCACGCTCATTCGGCCGGAATTGATGCATCTAAGGAACCACATCCTGATCAGCGAGTACTCATACCTCGCGGCAGGGACAGGACTGTGGATCGGAAGTTTCGTGCATATCTCCGCCCACAGCATCATCAGCGGCGGCGGCGCTTGCATCATCGAGGACTTCGTCGGACTGAGCGCCGGCGTCCGACTCATTACCGGCTCTGAAGACATCGGCGGCGACGGCATGACTAATCCCACGATCCCGGCCCGCTTTCGGGCCAGATACCGCTCGTTCGTGCATCTGAAGAAGCATTCGTTCCTGGCCACCAACGTGATCGTGCACCCAGGCGTGACGATCGGCGAAGGAGCGGTCGTCGGGAGCGCGAGCGTCGTCACTAAGGATCTCGAACCCTGGGGCATCTACATGGGAACTCCGGCCAGGAAGATCCGGGAACGCCCCCGGGAAAAGATATTGAGCCTGGAGCGGGAGTTACTCAGTGAGGTTGGAGTCGAAGCGTCCGACTTTTCGGCGGCCGTGGAAGTGGCTCGCCAAACCTGAGCCAGGTATCCGTCCCTCAACGAGACTCGCGGCAAGCCCGGTTGTTCCTCAAGGTAAGACCGACGTCCATGCTGACCGGGGCCAGGCACTCGGGGCGCTCACGCAGACCGAGCGCGTTCGGACTGTCCGGATGGGCGACCCAGAGCTGCCGCGCCTTGTAGGCCGCCTGGGACAGATGGGCCGCAGCGTATAGACCGAGCACGGCGGCCAGGACCGGCACCGGAATCCTGCGCGTGAGCGTCCAGAGCGCGACCCCCAGCAGCCAGCAGATCGCCGGAACCGCGAAGATGTACTGCCTCGGAGTGACGAAGAAGCCGTACCGGACGCATTGGATGTAGAGAACCGCGGTGCAGGCTAGTGTTCCGAGCGACATCAGGCAGAGCGAGAGGACCTTTCGGTTTCGGCGTGAGGCCCAGGGGGCCCAGACCAGGCAGAGGGGAAGCAACGCGATGAGGGCTTCCTGACGCGACTGATGCAGGGTCAGCGCGAGAACGTCGGAACCCGCCCTGAGATAGTCCTGAACCGTGGGCGGCCGGTAGCCGAAAACGGCGATCTTGCCCGCGTACAAGGCGAAGGCGCACAGGCACGGAGTCAACGTCAGGAGCGCGATCCAGATCGTCCGGCGGTCCCATCTCATCGCGAAGACCACGGCAAGCAGACCGATGACGACCTGGACGATTGCGACATTCGCGGTCAGGCAGAGCAAGGTGCACACCGCGCCGAACGCGATCCAGGCCCCGCGCGCGAACCGGCCCCAGATCAGCTCGATCAGCAGGAGGAGTTGAAACGTGCTCAGCATCAGCCAGAGCGAGTACGGCCGCGCCTCCTGCGCGTAGCTCCTGGCAAACGAGTTCTTGAAGTAAAAGACCGCGATCCCGAAGGCCAGTGCGTGCCGGGCGATCGCCGAGCCCACCCGGGCATGGCGATCGAAAAACCTCAGACCGTAGAGGTAGACGCCCGTCGCCGCGAGCGCCCAGCAGGTGGCGGGAAGGACGCGAAGGAAGAGGCGAAGGTCCCAGTACCGGCCAGGCGCGTGACCCCAGAGCGCGATCCACGCCTTCTCGAGCAGGTAGTAGAGCGGCTGCGACGAGCCCTGCCCGGGAGGGCCGCGCAGGATGTCGCCCAGGCTCGCACTCCAGAGATTGGCGATGCCGAAGCACTCATCCAGCCAGAGGTCCTTTCCGAGCGCGGCGCAGAGAACGGTGATCAGGCTCACGCCGAAGAGCAGGACCGCCAGCGAAAATCCTGTCGCCCGCCTCATGGAGCAAGCACCGCCCGCACGAGCTTCCGCCCCGGTCCCTCGTCGACCACGGTCCAGGAAGCCGCGGTCTTCTCGAGGCGGCCGAGCTCCCGGACGCACGCTTCGCTCGCGTAGCCCCAGAGCAGGTACACCGGCCTTCCCCGGGGAACCTGATCCGGCTCGCCGAGAATCGCCCAGGGGAGCGGCAAGGCTTCCGGCATCGCCTCGACCGAGGGAACGGAGCAGCTGGGAACATAGACCGTATTCGAAACCGCCGGATCCAGCTTCCGCGCCAGAATTTTAAGATTCTGCTCGGGTTCACTCACCGCCACTCGGGCGGCCTCCCTCGCCGAAAAGCCCAGGTTCGCCAGAGCCACCAGCCACGCCCCGCTCCACGCGGCCTTGGGCGCCCGCGCCAGCGCGAGCGCCCCCTCGAGCGCGATCAGCTGCAGGTGAATCTGGACGAAGAGCGTCAGCCGCCCCGTGCAGATTGGGTAGTGAACGAGCAGACTGGCGAGCAAAACCAGAGAAAGCGTCGCCACCGACCCCAGGGTCATCGAGCCCCAGACCGGATCAGGCGTCAAACGCCGAATCCACGGCCGAAGGACGGTCACGAGACCGATTGCCTGAAAGAGCGCGACTCCCAAAGTCACCGGCCGGGGCAGGTGGGCCTGCCAGCCCCAGATGAAATTCAGAAGGAGCCTCGCGCCGCCGACGAGGCCCGACGACGAAAAGCGCAGTCCAATGATGCAGTCAGCCCAGTACGCCGTCAGGTCCGTCGCGAGATTGTGGCGAAGGTCGATCTGCCAGAGGAGCGCGAGGCAGGCGCCGCCGGCGGCCGCCAGCACGGCGACCGACCTAGCGCGGAGCCGTGGGCTTTCCGTTCGCGCGCTTCCCGCGTACCAGCCCAGGATCCTGCCGCCGAGCGCGATGGGATAGGTGTACGAGAGGAGGATCGGCAGGCAGAGAAGGGCCAGGTCCCACTTTCGGCGCCCCAGCGCCAGGCGGTCGCGGTAGAACGCATCTCGAAGCGAAAAAGGAAGCAGCGCGAACGCCACGTCCATTCCGTATTGTTTGAACTGCGGGCCATAGTTCATCCAGAAGGTCGACCCGAGCAGGAGGCCCGCTCCCAAGATCACGGCTAGAGGCTCTCCCCTCACCCGCCTCGCGATGATCCGGGCCCAGAGAAAGGTCGCGAGCAAGGCACCCGTCACGGGCAGCAGCCGAAGGACCCAGGTCTGGTAGCCGAGAACCTCCTTCACGAGCCCGATGAGAAAGAGAGGAATCCTGGGAAAGTACTGGTGCCCGAAGTGGAGCGGCCCCAGCAGGGCGGAGAGCGGAAGCTTCTTGAGATTGACGGCCACGAAGGCCTCGTCGAGCCAGAAGGAAGGGTCCTGGACGTAGCGATGGAAGATCACGCCCGCCAAAAGTGCCGCCGCCGCCGCGATGATCGCAGTTCCAGTCCGGGCCGTCATGGATCTCACTCGGCCCCGGCCCTGCATTCCTCGTTGACTCGATTGAACTGAACGGGCTCGGGCTCGAGGATGCGCGAGCAGGCGGCCGACTCACGCTTGCCAAAGACGTTCACGAAGGACGCATCCAGATATCGAGAATACCGATCCCAAAGGCCGACCCAGGGGGAAAGGAGGAGAAGAGAGAGCGCCACAAGTACGGTGTCGCGATACCTTCTGCCCGCGGAGTCCACTGCGGCGACC
>CAYJTX010000393.1:0-3570 GCA_964372615.1 uncultured Bacteriovoracaceae bacterium
TCTCCGGGCGAGCCGAGGTCGCAACCCGTAGGAGGAGGCGACGTCGTCTCGGTCAGACTCGCGCCCGAGCAGCACTGAGCGGCGACTCCCGAATCGGTTATCTGAGAGCCGTACTGGTCGGCGCAGTAGGTGGTGATCGGGGGAGGGCCGCCATCGACCGTCCCCGGTCCGCTGCCGTTGCAGGCTTCGTCGACAATGTCTCCGAGACCCCAAAATACATTCAATACGTCCTGAAGATTCGGAATGTCGACGAACGGGATGGCATTGATCAAATCGACAATGCCGTTGATCAGGTTGAAGACGAAGCAGAGCACCGCTCCGATCGCACCCATGAGTGCATCGAAAACGGTCGAGAGACCCGAAGTGACCGAAACCACGAACCCCACCGCGATTGTGGTCGAAACGATATTCCACTCCACCGCGCCTCCGGCCGACGAGCTGGAGACACCAGCCGGGCCGCTCGCTCCCGCCATCGCTGCGGCCAGCTGCTGCTGGGCGTAGGCCTCGGCGCAGGAGTTGTAACAGCCGGAGTCATCGTCGCAGTAACCACAGATCGCGTAAGCGCGCACGCGCTGACCGGCCCACTCTGAGTGAATGACAGTGTCCAGTGAGGCGACAAAGGTGAGCAGCACGAACGCCACCGACACCAGCGCGACCAGAAATCTTCGGAGGATGCGCGTCAGGGTGCGCCTCATGGCCCGCCTCGATAGCAGGGCGTAGCCGTGCTCACGGTGCTCGGGTAGATCTCCGCCAGGATCTCCTGCATTTTCGGGAAGTACCGGACCTTGTAGCAATTCTCCGAGAAGGCCTGTTCGACCGCGCAATCGGGGTTGGCGATATCGCCTGAGATCCACCCGGCGATATCCCAGGACTGCGAGCACGAACCTCCGGAGGCGATCGAGTCGCTGGCTACGTTGGCGCAGTGGAGGTTCACCTCCGCATCAATCCACGCCTTGATCCTCGCGTAGCCAAACGGCCAGTAATGCTTCGTGCGCGCGATCGCCTCGCAGAGTGCGACGTAGACCGAGGTGCTCTCCGCCCTGGCGCGCCCGGCGGCCAGATAGCAGGCGGATTCCAGGTGTTTGATCTGGTCCGCGTTCACCGGGTAGAAGCTCGGCGAAGGCGCGGGAGTCGGGATGGGGAGCGTCGGGCTCGCGACCTTGCAGTAATCCGTGAAGCGGGCCTCGTCGAGATCGCAGAGAGCGCTCAGGGTCGTCATCGAGCTGGTCATCTTGCTGCTCAGCTGACTATTGGCGCCGGTGGCGTCGGCCGCCGGATCCGCGCAGTTGCTCGTGTCGACGACGCCGGCGGTGACCTCGTTCATCACCTCCTTCGTGAAACAGGTGAGCGCGGCGATGTAGGCGCCCCGGAAATACGAGGCCTCCCGCTTGCCGCAGCCGGTGGTTCCGTCCGGCGCGGTCCCTCCGTTCGCGACAACCAAGGTGCGGGACATCCAGACGTAATTCCCGCACCCGCCTCCCCCAGGCGGCGGGGGCCGAGGCGGGTTCGGCATCGTCTCCTCCCCTTCGGCCGGATTGCAGATCGGCAGGTCCATGACCTTGTCGGGAGTCCCCGCCGACGAGCTCGACGTCGCCGGGCTCGACTGGACGATCGCCTTGTCTACTCCCGCGTAGAAATTCCGGACCTTTTCATCGAGAAGCTTCTGGAGATTGATCACGAGCTCGGGCCTTACCTCCGAGCATGGCCGGAGCCCGAAGGGGCAGCTCGCGGTCGCCCCACCGCAGGGGATCTCGTAGGTGCCGCCCGCGGCCTGCGGTCCCCAGGCAAACACCCCCGCGGCTCCAACGACCACAGTCGCCAGCCCACGAGCCGACACTCTCTCTCGCCAGGCCCCCATCGCTCAACTCGACCCCGTACTTGATCTAGTTTATCATGAATACCTGCCATGAGGTCAGGAGCGCTCGCACGAGGTACGGTTGCGCCTGTGTCGAATGCGACACTGGCCCTCATTGTCGCGCTTTCTATCGCACCCACGCTTGTGGAACTCGTGCGCGCTGCGCCTCCGGGGGGGCCGCCCTCTCCCACCTCTCTCGAGCTGTACTACTCAGCCCTCAAGAACGAGAAAAATATCACCCCCGAAAAAATCCAGGAGCTGAAGAGGAAAGTCTTCGCTCCCGCGCACCAGAGCGAGCAGCGGCAGTTCTTCCAGGACATCCAGGATCAGCAGGGGAAGGCCAAGAAAGACCTCCTGGAGGAGACCCGCAAGTGGAAGATCCACTTCGAGAAGGAGAAGATCCGCCAGAAGTACTCGCAGCCGATCACGATCCGCCCGAGCGGCAGGCCCCCGGTGGTTATCAATCCGCTGGACCTGCCCGCGGTTTCCAAGGGCCGGAAGGCCCGAACCGCGTCGCCCAAGCCCTTGCCGTCTGCCCAAGCGGGCCGAAAGAAAGGCGCCTCTCCGACTCCCGCACCCGGCAAGGCCGGCGAAGAGGTAGTGCTGGACGGCTCCCAGATTCCGGAATCGATCGACTTCAAGAAGGGCGCGACCGCGGAGCCACCTGCCGAGCCATCACCGAGTCCGGGGCCCGCCGTCTCTGGCGTGCCGGACGTCGAGGAGATGCATTTCGACAAACGGCCGGAGGCGGAAAGCTCGCCCCCTGTTGCATCGCCGAAAGCCCGGCGTTAGCGTTGCCCCCATGGGTGGGAGAATACGGGGGGTACGCCAGGCAGCGAGCCTGGCACTCATCTCAATCTGCGCGACGGGGGCCGCTCGCGCAAACGCTCCGCTCGCATCCGCCGACCACCGCGGGGTACGGGTGCTCGTGCTCTCGGGCTCGCGCGAAGCGATGGCCGCCCAGCACGGGGCCTACGTCCGCGAGCAGGGGGGCGAGACGGCCGTGCCCTACTTCGCGCGGAAGATCCCGAACCAGATCGCCCAGGCCTGGATCGCGCAGGATTTCCCGAGCCTCGCGGGAGCGTTCCAGCGCCTCATCGACTGGATCGTCCTGCGTCCGCTGCGCGCGGCGATCCCGCCCGCCGACACCCGCGCCGCGCTCGCGTTCGCTGCCGCCGCGGGCTACCCCGAGCGCGACGTGCTGAGCGCGCTCGTGCTTCCGGACGCGGGCCAGTGGCTCACGACGCGGCTCTTTCGCGCAAACTCACTCCTTCAGGGCGTCTTCCTGCCGATCCCCGGCCTCGGGTGCAGCACGTTTTTCGTCCCCGCCGCGGATTCCGCGACCCGCGCGCCCATCGTCGCTCGCAACCTCGACTACGAGGGGTACGGAATCTTCGACCGGCGCCCCGCGGTGCTTTACTACCTGCCCGACACGCCCGGCGAGCTCCCCTACGTGAGCGTGACCTCGCTCGGCCTGCACACCGCGGGCATCACCGCGGCGAACGACGCCGGGCTCATCCTCACGCTCCACCAGACGATGGTGGATCGGGTATCGCTCAGGGCGCCCCCGATCCTGGCCACGACCGAGAGCGTCCTGCGCCGCGCGCGGACGCTCGACGAAGCCGTCGCCCTTCTTCGCGCCTCCGAGTACGCCGGCTCGTGGAAAGTCCTCCTCGTCTCTACCGCCGAGGATCGCTCGGCGTCCGTCGAGGTCG
>CAYJTX010000394.1:0-3566 GCA_964372615.1 uncultured Bacteriovoracaceae bacterium
GGCGCGAGGCGCTTGCGCGAGCTTCGATCGACCCCACACTCCGTTCGGAGGCTCTGGACTGGGAAGCCTGGCGCCGGTTCTTTTACGCCCTGCGTGATCTGAGTCGTGGTATGACGAAAACCGAATGAAAACCCTAGGCGCTCTCCTGCTCCTGGCCCTTTGGGTCTCCGAATCGCGCGCAAACGTCGGAGAGGCCTACGGGTTCGGCTCGCGCTCGGGCGCCCTCGCGGGCGCGGGCGCCGCTCAGGCGGGAGACGGGTTCGCCGCCTACTCGAATCCAGCGGCGCTTCCGCTCATGGGCGGCAAGCGCCTGAGTCTCGGCTGGGGCCTCGTCCTGATGGAACCCTCCTTCCTCTCGATCGACAATGTCGTCGTCGAAAATAACTATGTTTCCGACAAGAGCCCCCCGAGAACCGGCAGCGTGGACCTCGACTACCGCCGGACGCTGGGGCAGGCGATAGGCCTCGCCTACGTCCTCTCGCCCAATCGGCCCAACCTGACCTTCGGCCTCGTCACGTTCTTTCCCCTCGAGGCGCTCGCGTACATCGATACGGGGGAGGTTTTCGTCCCTGAGTTCGTCCATTACCGGGCCCGCACGCAGCGGCCCCAGGTCGAGGCCGCGATCGGCGGCCGCGTTTCGGACCGCCTCACGTTCGGGGCAGGCGTGCATATCGCCTACACGCTCACCAGCAGCGCGACCATTTTTCTCCAGACCAATCCGTCCAAGCCGTCCACGATGCGATTTCTCGCGTCCATGAAGCCGAAAGCGGGTGTTTTCGGCGGCTTTCTTCTGCGCTCAGACACCTCGCTCGGAACTGGGGCCTTCTCCGCCTTCGACCCCTCGCCCCCGGGCGCCTGGTCCCTCGGTGGGAACTTCCGGACCGCCGTCGCGTCGTCGAACCACGTCACCGTCAACTCGGCGGCCCGCGCGTTCGGGAGCTTCGCGGCGGTCGACTTCAACTTCACGGCGATCTCGGCCGTCTACTACGACCCCTGGTCGTTCGAGCTGGGCTGGGTCTTTCAGTACGCCGAGCGGAGCCGCCTCACTCTCCAGGCTGACGCCCAGCTCTGGAGCAAGTTCGAACCGCCCGCGCTCTCCATTGCCGATCCCAGGAGCTGCCAGCAGACGAGCTGCGGCGTGAACATCTCGCCGAGCAGCAATCCGGCCATCCGCTTTCGCGACATCATCGTTCCACGGGTAGGCCACGAATGGCTGATACCGGAAACGGGTCTGGGAGACCTGGCGGTCCGCGCCGGCTACGGTTTCCGACCCTCGACGGTGGCAGGCCCCTTCGACGGCGCGGGCAACCTCCTCGATCCCGCGAAGCATATGATCACCGCCGGAGCCGGAATGAGGTTCAAGAGCTTCCTCAGCTTCGACATCCCCTCCGTCATCGATGTTCACCTGGCCTACCACCGGCTACTCACGCAGACGGTCGCGAAGCTCCCGGGCGACGAGACGGGGGCCGGTACCGGAAACGAAAAGATCGGAGCCCCGGGCTATCTGGCGGGTGGCAAAGTCTACGGGGGTGGGGTATCCTTGACGCTGAATTTCTAGAGCGTCGCCATGCCTTTATTCCGCTGGAAATCGAGCCCCTTCCCCCGAATCGGGCAACTGCTGAAGACCTACTTCTTCGCGGGCCTGCTCGTGATCATACCGTTCGGCGTGATCGGCTGGATTCTCGTATTTGTGATCAACGCGCTCTGGGGCTTGAGAGACTGGCTTCCCGACGAGTGGAAGCCCGAATCCTTCCTATCCGATCCAACGCACGCGACGTTGCTCAATATCGTCTTCACGCTCGCGGCGACGCTCGTGCTCGCTCTCGGGGTCTCGATTCTCGGCTGGGTCTCTGGCCAGTTTCTCGGCAAGAAGCTGCTCGACCTCCTGGGGGACGTGATCGAGAGGATCCCGATTGTCAGGAGCGTTTACAGCGCGCTCGACCAGCTTCTGCGAACCATGGCCTCGGGTGGTGGCCAGCAGTTCAGCCGCGTCGTCTACGTAGAGTACCCTCGAAAGGGCGTCTGGGCTCTCGCCTTCGTAACGGGCCCGGCGCGGGGTCCGAACGTGCCAGGCGGTCACCTCAATATCTACGTCCCTACGACACCGAACCCGACGTCCGGCTTTCACCTGATCGTCCCGGAATCCGAGGTTCGGGAGAGCCAGATGCGGGTCGAGGACGCCTTCAAGACGATCCTCAGTCTCGGGATCGCGCAGCCACCGCAGAGGCCGGGGTCGGCACCCCAGCCATGAGCGAGGTCGGCAAGGGCGGAGGCGAGAAACTCATCGCCTCCAATCCCAGCGCCCGGCAGAACTACCTCATCGAGCAGGTCGTGGAGGCGGGCCTCGCGCTGACCGGAACGGAGATCAAGAGTCTGCGGGCCCAGGCGCCCAACCTCCGTGACGCGTTCGTCGAGATTCGCTCGACTCACGCGGGCAGCCTCGAGGCCTGGCTCCTGAATGCTCACATCGCTCCCTATTCGCACGGAAACATCTGGAATCACGACCCACTGCGAAAGCGGAAGCTACTGCTCCATCGCCATCAGATCGACCAGATCCATGGCGCGATCTCCCAGGGGGGCCTGTCAGCCGTTCCGACGCGCATGTACTTCAAGAAAGGGATCGCGAAGATCGAGATCGCGCTTGGCAAGGGGAAGAAGCAGCACGACAAGCGCGACTCCCTCAAGAAGCGCTCAGCCGAGCGCGAGATGGACTCCGCCCTGAAGCGCTCCCTCAAAGGTGGCTAGCTCTCGGCACAGGGCCGAAGTATAGGAATCCCATGCCGTTTATCATCGGAAAGACCATCAGCGCGACCTTCCTTGAGCGCGTTCGTACGACTCCGAACGCGGTTGGATTTTCTTACAAACCGACACGCCCGGAGGCTGGGCCAGTCGGGGATTGGAAGGATGTCACCTTCCGGCAGTTCGAGGAGCAGTGCCGACAGATCGCGTTCGGGCTCATGGGTCTCGGAGTGAATCCCAAGGACAAAGTGGTGATTCTCTCGAACTCCTGTATCGAATGGACACTTTGTGACATGGCCACGCTGGGCGCGGGAGCGGTTACGGTGCCGATCTACGCGTCCAATACGCCCGACGACTGCGCCTATATCCTCAACCACAGCGAAGCGAGGGTTGCGTTCCTCGAAGGCACGAAGCAGCTCGAGAGAATCCTCGAGAAGCGGGATGAGCTCCCGAGCTTGAAGCACATTGTCGTCTTCGAGCCCGACGCGCTCAGGCTCGCTCCCGGCCGGCAGGACGTGCTGACCCTCCAGGCCCTCCAGGAGCTTGGCCGCCGCGAGGAGGCGAAGGACCCGGGACGGTTCGAACGCCACCTTGCCGACGCGACGCCCGACGACCTGATCACGATCTGCTACACCTCCGGGACGACTGGCGTCCCCAAGGGTGTCATGCTCTCCCACGACAATCTCATGAGCGTGCTCGACGACTGCCGAAAGCTCATCGGGAACTGGGTAAAGCCTGAGAAGGAGGTATTGCTCACCTTTCTCCCCTTCTCCCACATCATCGGCAAGGTCGAGTCGATGACCATCCATGCGTTCGGCTGGAAGGCG
>CAYJTX010000395.1:0-3563 GCA_964372615.1 uncultured Bacteriovoracaceae bacterium
GCTGAGGGCCTTCGTCTCAAGGGTGCCCTGAAACGCCGGCGGCAGGCAGCTCACGCCCCCCTGGGCGCACGCGCTCGGGAATGACGTCGGTGGCCGTGCCCGATTCCCCTGCGCCCGTCGATCAGCGCAGTGGGCCATTTGCGTGAGAAGCGACTGCCAGCGGATGTCCGCCAGGAGTCTCGCGAGCTGCCTGCGTAAGTCGAGCCGGGTCACCGCTGGTACTCCCGACGGGCTCCCGCTCGGAGTGTCCGACGGGGTCGAGGACGGGTCGACCGTGGGAGCGCCCGAGCCGGTCGTCGCCGCCAGCTCCTCGATGGAGCCACAGGTACCGTCCAGGCTCTCGCTGGCATGGCCTGCGTCCATGACGTGCCCCAGGTAGAGGATCAGGTAGAGAATCGCGGCGTAGCAGGAGTAGGCGGGAGTTCCGGGTACTCCCGCTGTCGCTCCGGCGACGACGGATACCGTGGCGCCCGCTCCCGCTCCGGAGAAAAGGCCATTGCTCGTAAACAGCTCGGAAAAGACATTGCCGCCCTCTGCGTTCTGGGCAATGTTCCCCATGATCTCCACCACGCCTGCATACGCTCCGGCCACCGCGCAGGCCGTCGAGGCGGGCGCCGAGAAGGGTGCCGCGATCGAGACTTCAAGGGCGCACGCGACGGCACAGATCGCGGTGGCGATGTAGTCGATGACTGCCAGGAGGGTGTGCCAGGTCACGGCGGAATCCGTGAGGTAGAGCGCTGCGCACATTCCCGGGAGGATATCACCGGATCCCACGCCGGTTCCCGCCGTCGGGCCGCTTGCCCCCGTGGCGGCGTCCCCCGACGGTGCGGGCGCGGCTCCTGTTGGCCCTGCCGCACCGGTACTGGCGCCCGCTCCGGTACTGGCGCCCGCCCCGGTGGCGGCGCCGGTTCCTTCACAAATTCCCCAGCAGTCGCCTCCGGCTCCTCCGGTTGGGGCGCCAGATCCGGTAGGTGCAGGCGTCGATCCTCCCGTAGGTGCGGGCGCGTCGGTTGTCGAATCGACACCCCAGACCGGAGTCGGTTCGAGGGCCGACAGGATGGCCAAAACGACCCACGAGAGTAGACGCGACTTGTACCCCACTTCATCAGATTTTACTTCTTGCACTCGGTCGAAGTCGACGTTGGAATTCGGAGGGGGTTCCAGGCAATACAGTGTCACAGCGGACCCAGAGTAAAGGCTGCGAAGCCCGCGTGGCGACTCTGACTGAGAGGGTAGTATTCTTAGTGCGCGTTGATGCCCAGGGCAAAGTCAGCCGCGATCGGCGCCCGGGCGTCCCCGACGAAGTAGAAGACGACAGGCACCCGGCCGATCGGCGCCACGCCCGTGAGCGAGTGAGCGACCCAGCCCGGATTCGCCAGGCGGCCCGCCAGGTTCTGAGGTCCCAGGCCGATCACGTCGGCCAGCTGCTCGTTGCCCGGCACCTTCCACACCCGGTGGACGAGCGGATTGGAATTTTCGTAGGGGCGCAGGGGCTGTACTCGCGGGTCGGTCGTCGGCGGTACCTGGTTAGACGCGTATGAGTCGATCGCTCCCGGAAACTTGTACTCGGTCACCAGGCGGTCTCCGACCGGAATATTGCCGACCCAGTGCGTGCAGCTGTCGTAGCCGCCCGTCGCGCAGTAGTTCGGAAGCTCCCACGGTCTCTGCGCCACGCTGCCGTTCCTGCTGGCAAGATCGAAGAACTGCTCGGCGCGCTGGGCCTCGCTGGTCTTCAGCAAAATCTCCGGCATGATCGTTCCTTCGGTCGGCATGCGCATCTCCCCGGACATGCTTCCGTAGCTCCCCACCTTCGCCCTGAACGACAGGTAGAGGGTGCCCTGACCGGGCGTGTGGAGGTGTCCGAGGAGGTTCTCGCCTGAGAAATATTTCAGAAACGCGGGCATCGTCTGTTCCGAAACGGCCACGACCAGGCGCTCGGGTCCCTGGCGCGCGGTCGAGCCGGGGCCGGCGGCAGGACCGCGGGGGAAGGTGCGGACGACGGTCGCGGCGCCCGTCTCCTGGAGGTATTTGCCGAGAAGGCTGTCTGCCGTCGGCCGCAGCGGATTGCCGCCGTGAAGAAGCAGCTGGGTCTCGGCGAGCGTCATGTCCCCGAGCGCGCGTCGCAGGGCGATCGTCGAGCCCGAACGCAGGGCCCGGATTCGGGGCTCGATCGTCTTGGCCGGGACGCGGCCATCGAGCACGGAGCGGAGCGCGGCCTGAACCTTCTCGGTGGCCGGCGCTGAGCCGGTGTCGGCGGCCGCGCGCTCGAGTATCGCGCGAAAGTTCCGGGCGAGGACCGCGTTCTCCTCCTCGGCGAGGATCGCGGTGACGAGCGACTTCGGAAAGAGTCGATCGACTTCTGGACCGGCCGCCGAGAGCGTGCCGTAGAAACCCATGCCGGCCACCACCTCCGCGCGGTGCGCGTTCGTGCCGGGCGAGAGGCTCGAGTCGGCTTCCGGACGGGCCCTCCAGCCCTCGACGAGCTGCTCGGACGTGGTTCGCGCGGGGGGAGGGTTCAGAAATGCGTCCCGCGCTTCCGCGTAGTTGAGGGGCGCGGCCCCAGGCGGGCGGGTCGGGATGAATTCGATGAAGGCTCGGTCGAGCTCCTGCACCGTGATGCGCTCGAGCGCGGTTGTCTCCGCGGCGGTCAGAGCGCGGGCACCGGCGCCGAAAACATCGTCAGAGGCTCCCGGGAACTGGCGTTCGAATCGGGCGCGAATCCGGTTGAGCCGGGAGGTCATCTGCTCGTTGACGGCCCGAAGCTCAGGCTGCCGCAGCGCCAGCATGAGGAGCGCGTTTCGCTCTCCGGCGGCGACCTCGCGCCCGATGATCCGGGCGGCGAGCGCCGCTCCGCGTGGGGTGGTCCCGAAGATGAAGCGCCCGGCTGCGGACTCGAGAATCGTGCCCAGCGGAAGCTCAGCGCGTGCCGAGACCGATGCGAGCAGCGCGAACGACGCGACCGCGACAAGACCTGCGAAGAATCGCCCAGAAATGCGACTGCAGTTACCCTTCATGATCTACCCCCGGGAAAATACCGAACGATTTACGCAAAGCGTCATATAGGCAGTCTCAACACGCGTCAAGGCTGTCTCATCCCGTCGGGGTCGGTCTCTCAGCTCAGCGTAAGCACGCTGTGTCTGCGGGCACCTAATACTACTTCGTTAGGTCCTTGGGTTGTTCTGGCCTCCAAGGAAAACGGGAGCCTTCCCGCGAAGGGGGCACCGAATTTGCCACTGCTCCTCCATCAGCGAGCCTCCAGGCTCGACTGGACGGCCGGGGGTCGGGACGGTCAGGAACGAGACCGCTTCTACTACGCGCGGCGCTCGCGGGGAGGGCGGGCCAAGGGCGCCGGGCGCTCGCGGGCGGCGTCCGGTGATGGGCACGAAGGTCGGTGCCGGGGCGCGGCGGGCGGTGGTGCCGCGGTCGCGGATCGGGGGCGAGGCGGCGGGCGGTGGTCCGTGGCGGCCGCGTGCGGTCGAGCGGACTTCGTCGGTGCGGAGGTTCGTCTGGCCGCGCTCGTGCTCCGTGCGTGAGCGCGCGGTTCGCTCGGCGTCGAGCCGGGA